>JAKITW010000070.1 GCA_021647905.1 Desulfobacterales bacterium
TGCCGAAGTTGTTTCAAATTCCGCTTTTGCCGTCACGGCTGCGGCTCAGGGTCCGCTACACCGTTCGGTATAAGAAAACCCCTTTCCCGGTCCAACCTCAAACGTGCGGGGTTTACCGAAACCTTACCGCTCGACGGACGTGATTCGTCTTGTAACTTGTTGATTTTATTGGGTGGCATTTGAAGCCTTTCGGGTTGTTACGAGTTCATCTTGTTTAGGGATGATTTTCACAGCCGACCGCACTGCAACACCATGTTTTTTATTCTATTTTTCCCAAAAACAAACCGACAAATACCCTTGACAAACAGAGCCCCCATATGTTCATACTGATGGCAATGATTTAAAAGCATCCCCACTGCTTTGAAAAATATCAAAAAGTAGTGCCGGTGGATTGCCTCTCCCCGTACCGTCCACTGCTGAAATGCCGCCCCCCGGAGACCCAGTTGTGGCCAAGCAACACCATATATCCTCCACAGAAAAACTTCTTGATCTCATTCGCAACGATTCGTCCGGCACCCCTGATCCCGGCCCCGGGGGTCCTGACCTCCCTTCCCCTGAAAAGCTGAACAGCAAAAAAAACTTCTTTACTCCGGGCCGGGCCCGCGGCCTTGTCACCGTGGGGGTTGACATCGGCTTTCATGACATCAAACTGATCAAGACGGTCCAGGTCTCGGAGCAGAATATCCAACTCCTGGCCTATGCTGCAATCACTTTTGCAGCCGAGGCGGACCGGACAAGCGACCGGTTCCCCTTTTTTCTCGGCCGGGAGCTGCGGAAATTCTGCGGAGCCGACCGCAAGGTCGCGCTCTGGAGTACTGTTTCCGCGGCCAACGTGGAAGTCCGTCAGTTGCAGGTCCCCAGGGTTCCCAGGAAACAGCTTGCCGACACCGTGGCCTGGGCCTTTAAGAAGGACCTGCCACTTGATGAACAACGGGTGATCTTTGATTTCGAGGTCCTGGGCGAGACCACGGACAAAGGGGTCAAAAAAACCAGGGTACTCGCCTGTACCGCGCCCAGGTCCGAGGTGGCCGAAATCAAGGAGCTGTTCGCCAAGAGCGGCTACCCCTTGACCGGAATCACCATTGCCCCGTTCGCCCTGCAGAACCTGTTTCGGACCAACTGGATCGCCGCGGATGCCGGCCGGGTGGTCTGTCATCTGTACATCGGCCGCAACTGGTCCCGCATCGACATCTTTTCCCAGGGACAACTGGTGCTGATCCGGGGGATCAAGACCGGGATCAACAGCATGGCCGAGGACCTGGTCGAGGGTCTGAAGGAACGGCTGGCAACCGCCCCGGCCAACGAGCCACCGGTTGCCGACCAACAGGGCCTGTCCCTGTCGCTGGTCGATGATTCCCGGGACGCCGTTGACAGCCCGACCCGGAACCCGACCCTGGAAGAGGCCTGCCGGATTCTCTACAGCATGAATGCCGAGGCCGCGCCGCTCAATCAACAGGAGCCCGGCGCCGGGCTCAGCGAGGCCGAGGTCTTTGCAATCATCCAGCCGGCAATGGAGCGGCTGCTTCGCCAGATCGAGCGCACCTTTGAACATTATGACTCGATATCTCCCAACACCCCGGTCGAGAAGATCTATATTGCCGGCAAGATCGATACCTACCAGCACCTGGTCAGGCACATCGGCGGCCAGCTCGGCCTGCCCTGCGCCACCATTGATCCCTTTGCCCCAAGCCCGGCGGTCCGCAAGGGCGCGGCCCATCCGCGGACCGTCCGGGAACGGGTCTCCTACACCCTGGCCATGGGTCTGGCCCTGGCCAACAACTCCCGCACCCCCAACTTCCTCCATACCTATAAGCAGAAAAAGGCCCAGGCCAGGGCCCTCCTGTTCGAACGGGGCGTACTGCTGACCTTCCTGGTCCTTGCCCTCGTCTGCGGCAGCCTCTTCTGCTGGCAGATCTTTGCGGGCAAGGCGAAAAACACCCGGCTCGATCAACTCAACCGGCAGCTCTCCCAATACAACATGACCCTTGACCGGGGCTTCCTACGGCAGGTGACCGTTCGGATCAAGGCAAAAAAGGAACAGATGCGGGAATACAGCCACCGCTATCTCGGCATGGCGGTACTCAACGAATTGAGCGGACTGACCCCGGAGCGTATTTCCCTGTTCAGCGCCTCCTGCCTGCTGGGTCCGCCGTCCGCAACAGCAGGGCGGGAGAACACGCCGGCCACCGGCAAACGAAAAAAAAATCTGATCATCAACGGCTTGATCCGCGGCGACCGGCAACTGCTCGACTCGGCCCTGGCCGGCTACCTGGCCAGACTGGCCACCTCGCCGCTGTTCGGCCGGCCGGCGCTGCAAAGAAGCAGTATCGACGCCTACCAGGGCGCCATTGTCCTTAACTTCACCCTCTCCGTCGAGATACTCTAGGTGCGACGCATTATGGCAGAAGAGAAACAACTACCCATCAGCGGAAAGAGCATCACCGTTATCCTGATCTGCATCAGCGGGCTGCTGGCCTTTGTTCTCCTGGCGCTCCTGCCCTTGCAACGCTCCCTGGACCGCATGGACCGGGAGATTGCCGCCAAGACGGCCGAACTCAAGGAACGGAAGGAACTCTTCCCGGTTTACCAGGAACTGATCGGCCGGCTCCGGCAGAAAGAGGAACACGGCCTGCCCTTTCCCGAACCGGCCGCCCTGGCCCTGGAAGACCTGGACGGGTTCCTGAAAAATCTCCGGGAAACGATGCGCGGTCAGGGAATGGAGCCCCTTTCAATGACCCCTGATTTCAAATCAATGCCAAGGGACGCCAAGCTGTTGCGGGTAACCGCCTTGTTAAGGGGCGGATTCCCTGCCCTGCGCAAGATTCTGATAGAGCTGGGCCGGGAGCCCGCCCTCCGTCACCTTGAGGAAATCCGGATTAATTCGGCGCCGGGCTTCAAGGAGTTCCGGCTCAAGTTCTGGCTGGCGCTCCAGGCCCGGTAATACTAAAAAAGTAGTACAATGACCCGACGAGAAAAAATTATCCTGCTGATCATGGCAATGGTGGTCGTTTACGGCGGCTATCTGCTGTTCGTGCCCCCGGCGGACATCGAGGAGTATCCTGCCGGAGATACGGCTGAACTGAAGGAAGTGAAGCGGATAGTGGTTGATGCGGCCGCCGAACTGCGCGATAATGATCTTTCCAGGGCCGAGGTCCATGCCATTGCCCGGGCCGAGTCCGGCTGGATCCGGGACGACCTGTTTGTCGACCGGCCGCAACCGCGCCCGGCCGATACCGATGCTGGTGTGGGAAATCCCCTGGCGGCTGATTTTCTCTACTCCGGTTTCCTCCAGGTCGGCAAGGTCAGGATGGCGATCATCAACGGCCTGGAGTATCGAAGCGGCGAGACCATTGAACCCGGCGACTTCATCATCCGGTCGATCCTGCCGCGCAAGGTGGTTATTGAAATGACCGGGCAGCACCCGGACTTCGCCTCTTTTCCGCCTGAATCAAGGAGAATTCTTGTGCCGCTGGCGGAATAAGAGAGCAAGGGGAAACCGACCATGACTACCAGTTTAACCCATCTCATCAACAGAGGACCGTGGCCCGTTGTCGCCATGGTGATGGCCGCTCTCCTGGCGGGGTGCGCTCCGGCCGCCAAAACCGGCCCGAAACAGACGGATACCTTTACCCGGTGGCAGCAACGGGTGGAGACCTCACGGCCCCACTCCCCCTCGCTCAAGGCAAGGGACATCGCCCTGCCGGAGCCGAAGTCCCGGGAGAAAACAGCGGAAAAAAAATCCGCGCCAGGCCGGGCCCTGCCCACCAAGAACGTAACCATGTCCATGCGCAACACGGATGTCAATGTCATCCTCCGCGCCCTGGCCCAGGCTGCCGGCCAGAACATCATGATGAACGCCGGGGTCAAGGGAACCACCCAGGTTGACGTCAAGAATACCCCCTGGAATCAGGTCTTTCTGGCCATACTCCGGACCAGGGGGCTCACCTATGCCTGGGAGGGCAATATCATCCGGGTGATGTCCGTCGAGGACCTGGAGCATGACCTGAAGATCGAGGAGGTCCAACAGCAGCGAAAGTCCAGGCAGATGGAGTCGAAAAAGGTGGGGCCGCTCCTGACCAGGGTCATCCCGCTCAACTTCTATACCATCGACCGGTTAAAGGAGTTCAGCAGCATTGAAAAAAACATCAACACCTCGTCCGACACCACCAGCACCGATCAGAAGAGTAATAAGAAAAAAATAGAGGAACTTTTTGAAAAACTGCTGACCAAGGACGAAAACGGCAAGGAGATCGGCTCGGTCACCGCGGACACCCAGACCAACTCCCTGGTGGTCCACGCCCTGCGGGACGACCTGGCCAAGATCGTGGCCCTGGTGGAGAAACTGGACCGCCCCACCATCCAGGTGCTGCTTGAGGCCCATATCATCGAGACCACCAAGGGTACGGCCCGGGCCCTGGGCATCCAGTGGGCCGGCGCCTATGCCGGCAATGGTCCGGACGGCAACAATCACTGGATAACCGCCGGCGCCAACGCATCCGGAGTCACCGGCGGTTCCCTTAATACCGCTGTCGACCCCCTTGCCGGCAATGTCGTCAACCTGCCGGCCGACCTTACCGCATCCACCCTGCTCGCTGCCGGCAATGGTCTGACCATTGGTTTTGTCGGCCAGAAAATCGGCAGTTATCTGCTTGACGTCCAACTCTCGGCCCTGGAGGCGGCCAATAAGCTGAACATCCTCTCCACCCCCTCGATCACCACCCTGGACAACCAGATGGCGGTGATCGAAAGCGGTAAAACCGTGCCGTTCCAGACCGTGGACAGCACTGGCAACATTAATATCGACTTCAAGGACGCCACCCTGCGGCTGGAGGTCACCCCCCATGTCATTGACCAGGGGCAACTCAAACTGATGATCATCATCAACAAGGATGAGGTGGATTTCACCCAGACCGTGGCCGGCAACCCCACCATCATCAAGAAAACCGCGATGACCAACCTGATCCTGGCCGACGGCGCGACCACGGTGATCGGCGGCCTGAGCAAGGAATCAGACTCCAGGGCCAACTCCGGGATCCCCTATCTCCAGGACCTCCCCGGGGTGGGCAAGCTGTTCAAGAACAATAACAACAGCAGTTCCATGGAAGAGGTGCTGATCTTCATCACCCCGCATATTCTCAAACAGAAAACAGACGCCGCCGCTTACGGCCGCCGTTAAACCACGGTCCTGAACCGAACCCCTGGCATGGATTACTTCAAACTCCTTGATTTCAAGCAGGAACCCTTCTCCAACTCGCCGGACCCGGATCTCTTCTTCCAGTCCGAGCAGCATGTGGGGTGCCTGCAGAAGCTGGAACTCTCGATCAGAATGCAACGGGGCCTCAACGTGGTCATCGGCGAGGTGGGCACGGGCAAGACCACCCTCTGCCGCCAGTTGATCCGCGCATTCGACCACGATCCAAGGGTGAAGGCCCACCTCATCCTTGACCCCGACTTTGGCAACGGCCGGGAATTCCTGACCACGGTGGCAACCATGCTGACCGGCGAGAAACCCGGACCAGACGCCAGCGAAAGGCAGCTCAAGGAACAGATCAAACAGTTTCTTTTCCAGCAGGGCGTGGACAATGACCGGATCATCCTGCTGATCGTGGACGAGGGGCAGAAGATCCCCGGCCCCTGCCTGGAGATCCTCAGGGAATTCCTCAACTACGAGACCAATGACGCCAAGCTGCTGCAAACGGTGATCTTTGCCCAGCCTGAGTTCGAAGACCAACTCGCCGGGCGGAACAACTTCACCGACCGGATCAATTATTACCAGGTCCTGGGACCGCTCTCGTTCCGGGAAACAGGGGAGATGATCCGCTTCCGTCTGGACCGGGCCAGCGAGACCGGCAAGGGTCCCGCCTGTTTCAGCCGCGCGGCCCTGGCCGTGATCTTCCTGGCGACCAGGGGATATCCGCGCAAGATCGTCAATCTCTGCCATGCGATCATCCTTTCCCTGATCATCCAGCACCGGCGCCGGGCCGACTGGTTCCTGGCCTATACCTGCGCCCGGCAGGTCTTCCCCGAACAGGCGCGACACTGGCGCCGGCTCCAGATCGGGACCCTGTCCGGGGTGATCCTGGTCCTCATCATCACCGGGATCGGCGCTGAACTGCTGGCCCCGAAAGATGAAGCCGGCCCGCCACCGGAGACCACGGCCATGATTGCCGCTTCCCAGCCGCAATCGCAACCACAACCGGCCACGGTTGCAACCCGGCCCCCGGCGCCGCGGCCGGCCGGGAGCGCGCCAGCCGGTGAACCGGCGGTGGAACCGGTTGCCGGGCCAGCGCCGGTCACGGTGAACAACCAGCCGCCACCGCCGGCCGCGGAGGTCTCTTCCTCGCCGGCGGTGGCGGAACCGACCCCGGCGCCAATGGCCGCGGCCAAGGTCGCGCCGGCGGCGGACCGCTGGCAGGACCTTGAAACCCTGGGCAAAATCGTTGTCCGCAACAACGATACCCTGGGTGAGATGATCCGCCGGGTCTATGGGCCCTATAGCTTTACCCCGCAGAACACCCGCAAGGTCCTGACGTTGAACCCCCGGATCACCGACCGGAACCGGATCGAGGTCGGCACGGTAATCCGCTTTCCCGCCATTCCCGTGCGCCTGACCCCGCTGGCGGCCCGGGTTCTCTGGGTGCGGACCGGAATGACCAGGGACCTGGAGGCAGCCTATCGCCTGCTCCAGGCCCATGACAAGACCGCCCCGCCGATGCTGATCATTCCAATGCGGGACCAGCCGGGGGAACTGCGATTCGCCATCCTGCTGCAAGAGTACTTCCTGAACCAGGAGAGCGCGGCCCAAGCTGTTGCCGACCTGCCGCCCTCCCTGGCATCCGGGGCCAGGATCATCTCCGGCCTGGACAAGAACCAGGCATATTTCCGCTAACACCATCCCGAGGCATAAGAGGAGCGTGAAAAAAAAGAAGCTGGGCGAGATGCTGGTGGAGGCCGGGCTGTTAAACGAAGAACAGCTCAACTCGGCCCTGGCGGACCAGAAAAACACCAACCTGAAGCTGGGACAGTTCCTCACCCGCCAGGGCATTATCAGCGAACGCCGGATCATGGACCTGGTCGCGCAGCAGCTCAAAATCGATCAGTACAGCTCCGAGGCATACCCGGTTGACCTCAACATGGCCCAGCTGCTGCCGGTGGAGATCGCCCAGAAGTTCCAGGTCGCGCCGTTGCGGAAAAAAGGCTACCTGCTGACCGTGGCCATGGTCGATCCCATGGATATCACCGCCATGGACAAGGTGGAGGTGCTGACCAACCTTGAAGTGGAACCGGTGATCTGCACCGAACAGGAACTGAACACCTTGATCAGCAGTCTCTACGGGATGTATTCGGACCTGGACGGGGTCCTGGAGAGCGTGGACATGGAGGTCTACGGCGCAGACCAGGAGGGGACCGGGGGAAAGGCCGAGGAACTCGACCGGCCCTCGCTCCAGGACCTGGCCGAGGAGGCGCCGGTGGTCCGGCTGGTGAACTCGATCCTGACCCAGGCGGTCCGCGAGGGGGCCAGCGATATCCATTTCACCCCGGAGAAGGACTATGTCTTTCTCCAGTTCCGGATCGACGGCAGGCTCCAGAACGTACCATCGCCTTCCAAGCCCATGTTCCTGCCCATCGTCTCCCGGATCAAGATCCTGGCCAACATGGATATCGCCTCCGCGCGAATCCCCCAGGACGGCCGGTTCACCGTTAAGATGGAAAACAGGGAGATCAACATCCGGGTCTCGACCATGCCCACCACCTATGGGGAAAACCTGGTCCTGCGGCTGCTGGACATGAGCAGCGGCTTCTATTCCCTGGAACTCCTGGGCATGTCTGCAACGGACATGAAAAAGATCCGCGCGATGATCGTCAAGCCCTATGGGATGATCCTGAGTACCGGCCCCACCGGCAGTGGCAAAAGTTCCAGCATCTACTCCATTCTCAAGGAAATCTACCGGCCCGAGTTGAATATCATCACCCTGGAGGACCCGGTGGAATACCGGATGGAACGTATCCGCCAGGTACAGTTGAACCGCAAGGCCGGGATGACCTTTGCCAGCGGACTCAGGTCTGTTCTCCGCCAGGACCCGGACGTGGTGATGGTCGGTGAAATCCGCGACGCCGAAACCGCGACCATCGCCATCCAGGCGGCCCTGACCGGCCACCTGGTCCTGAGCACGGTGCACACCAACAACGCGGCCGGCGCCATTACCCGGCTGCTGGACATGGGCATCGAGCCCTACCTGGTGGTCTCGGTCCTGCTGATGTCCTTTGCCCAGCGGCTGGTGCGCAAGATCTGCCCGCACTGCAGGGAGCCCTTTGATCCGCCGGCCGCGGTCCGGGCCGGCTGGGGGCTGGACACGATAGAAGAGAAAACGCTTATGCACGGCCGCGGCTGCTTCCATTGCAAGGACACCGGCTACCGGGGAAGGACCGGTATTTTCGAGACCCTGATCGTGGACGAGATGGTCCAGGAGATGACCCTGAAACACGCCTCGGCCCGGGAGATCACCCGGGCCGCCAAGAAAACGGGCAGACTCAGCGAACTGCGCGACGATGCCCTGGCCAAGGTCTGCAAGGGAATCACCACCCTGGAAGAGGCCGCCCTGGCGGTAATGATCTGATTCCACCCGATAAACGGACAAGAGCCATGCCCAGTTTCTCCTACCAGGCCATCACCGGCAACGGCAACGCCATCACCGGCACCATTGATGCCGATTCCCGGGATGCGGCGGCCGACAAGCTGAGCGCCCAGGGCTATATCCCGGTCAGGATCAAGTCCGGCGGCAACGGCGCGTTCAACCTTTCCCTTGAAAAGCTGAACGCGCGTCTGGCCAAGGTCTCAGCGCCGGACCTGATCCTTTTTACCAAGCAGTTCCGGACGATGATCAGGGCCGGGATCTCGATCCTCGACCTGCTCCGGACCCTGGAGCTGCAGACCGAGAACCTTAAACTGAAAAAGATCGCCGCCGCCATGGCAATGGACATCCAGGATGGCAGCAGTCTCCACGATGCCTTCAACCGGCACCCCGGGGTCTTCTCCAGCCTGTACCGGAGCATGATCAGGGCCGGCGAGACCAGCGGCATGCTCGCCGAGGTCCTGGACCGGCTCTCCTATATCCTGGAACACGAACATAAGGTCAAGAGCGAGGTCAAGAGCGCCCTCCAGTACCCGATCATCGTGGTGGTGTTCCTGACCGTTGCCTTTTTCGTGCTGCTCACCTTTGTCATCCCCCAGTTCATCACCGTGTTCAGCTCGGCCGGCATCGACCTGCCGCTGCCCACCGTGATCTGCGTGGCCATGTACACATTTCTCCGTGATTACTGGATGATCCTCCTGGCCCTGCTGGTGCCCGGTTCCATCGGCCTGGCCGTCTATCTCAAGACCGAGCAGGGCCGTCTCAACCGGGACGCCCTGCTGCTCAGAATTCCAATCATCGGCCCGCTGTTCGTCAAGGCGGCGATGTCCCGTTTTGCCAGCATCTTCTCCATTCTCCAGGCCAGCGGGGTAACGGTGCTGGAGGCGATCCGGATCCTGTCCGGGACCATCGGCAACGCGGCCATCGGCCGGGAATTCGACCTGGTCCGGGTCCGGCTCGAGGAAGGCCGCGGCATTGCCGAGCCGCTGCGCCATGCCCGGTACTTCCCGCCGATGGTGATCAACATGATCGCCATCGGCGAGGAATCCGGCGACCTGGACGCCATGCTCCAGGAGATCTCGGACCATTACGATTATGAGGTGGAATACGCCACCAAGCAACTGGCCGACGCCCTGGGCCCGGTCCTCACCATCTGCCTGGCCGCGGTGGTCGGTTTTTTTGCCCTGGCCATCTTCCTGCCGATGTGGGACCTGACCAAGATGGTGCAATAGCGCGGCGGCCCGGCGCCGGACCCTGAAATATGCCCGCCAGGGCAGGGATAAAATGCATTGCCCTAAACATGTTCCTGTGCTACTTATCTTGCAATGACCTTCACTTCAAAGGAGGACGGCCCGCATCCGGCCGGCGACCGCGCCAGGCGGGCCGCCATACTCTGAAAAAATGCTGAACAATTATACGGTTGGAGGTATCCCAATGCAGATGGCTCTTAGAAAGCTCCGTAACCAGAAAGGCTTCACCCTGATCGAGATCATTGCCGTGCTGATCATCCTCGGCATCCTGGCGGCAGTGGCAGTGCCCAAGTATCTGAACCTGCAGGACGAGGCCCGGAAAAAAGCGGCCGAGGGCTGCGTCGGCGAGATCAAGGGCCGGCTGGCCACGGCCTACGGCTCCCTTCTGCTGAAAAACAACGGGGTCTCGGGGACCGCGTCCGAGATCCTGACGGAATCCCAACTCCCGACAACAGCCAACGCTACCTTTGGCGACTTTAAAATCACCGTGGCCGCCAATACCGCTGGCGACGGAATTGACATCACCGTCTCTGCCGTCAAAACCGTTGATCTTGACACGCCGGTGACCGACGAGTGGCTCATACCGTAGCCGAGCGTCCGCCGGACCTTTTCATATTGCAACGCCCTGCCGCCTGTTCAACCAGCGGCCCGCATCCCGGCAGGATAAACAGATGGCCCCTCTCCCCGGCAACCGGACCGATAACCACGGTTTCACCCTGGTCGAGATAATCGCGGTTTTGATAATCGTAACGATCGTCGGCGCGGTGGTCCTGTCTCAAACCACCTCGATCACCCGCAACAGGCTGACGGCCGAGGTTGACATGCTCAAAAACAACCTTCGCTACGCCCAGGCCCGGGCCATGAACGACAACGTCCCCTGGAAGATCACCCTGACCTCAAGCGGCTACACCCTTTTCCGGGACAGCACCGCCCGGAACCTGCCCGAAGGAGATTCCAGCCACTCCTTTCCCAGCGGGGTCGCCCTCACCTCCGGCGCAACCACGGTCTCCTTTGATTCCTGGGGAAGCCCGGGGTCCAGCGACATCACCCTGATCCTGAACAACTCCGAGGAGATACTGATTACCGGAAACACGGGATTCATCCCCTGACCGGTTACGATGTAAACTGGAAAAGACCATGGAGACAAAGGAACTGGTTATCTCAAGGGCGGAGATCAGGGCCCGGGTCAAGGAACTGGGCGCGGCCATCACCCGCGACTATGAAGGTCGTTCCCTGGTGCTGGTGGGGATATTAAACGGGGCCTTTGTCTTTCTCGCCGACCTGGTCCGGGAGATCAACCTGCCCCTGGAGGTGGATTTCGTCCGGGTGGCGAGCTACGGCTCGCGCGCAACGGCCGGCGAGATCCGCCTGCTCAAGGATATCGAACTGGCCGTTGCCGGCAAGGACGTGCTCCTGGTCGAGGATATCGTTGACACCGGCCGGACCATTGCCTATCTCAAGGACTATTTTATTAAGCATAAGCCGCGCTCGGTGCGGCTCTGCACCCTGATCGACAAAAAAGAACGGCGCCAGGTAGAGGTGGTTTCCGACTATGCCGGCTTTGAGGTCGGGCACGGCTTCCTGGTGGGCTACGGCCTGGACTATGCCGAGCAGCACCGCAATTACCCGGAGGTATATCAGCTCAACTTAACAACCACCGTCTGAAGACGGTGGGTTAACTTAACGACTGAAAGTCGGGATACGGGTCCAAGACCCGTTTTTGACGTGCTCGTGCTCGTGAACGTGAACGTACTCGTACACGAACATAAGTGCTTTTGGCGAACGACAAGTCCATTTATCGAGCGACTCTCCTTGATAATCCATCCTGCTTGCTCGCAACATATTTATTTTTTTCTTGTCTCGATCACGTTTACGTTCACGAGCACGTTCACGAGCACGAAGTAAAAAAAACTCTTCCCTTCCAACCGGATTCCATTGGAAGTGATAAATCTACCCGCCTGAAGGCGGGGGCTTTAACCTTAACTGGGACCAGTAACGGGCCGGAGGGCAGAGCCCGGGCCTTATCCGGTCAGTCTTCTGATCCTCTCCCGGATGGGCGGATGGGTGCTGAACAGTCGTGACATTGACCGGCCGCTCAACGGGTTGACGATATACATCTGGGCCGTGGCCGGATTGACCTGCATGGGACGTTTTCGGTTATACTCTTCCAGTCGTTTGAGGGCGCCGGCCAGTCCATGGGGCTTGCCGCTGATCTCGGCACCAACGGCATCGGCCTGGTATTCCCGGCTGCGGGAAATGGCCATCTGGATCAGGGCCGCGGCAATGGGGGCGATTATCATCATGGCAATGGTGCCGATCAGGCCGCCGCCCTCTTCATCATCCCCCCTGCCGCCGAAGATCATGGCCCACTGGGCCATGGTGGCCAGGTAACTGATCGCGCCGGCCATGACCGCGGCAACGGAGCTTATCAGGATGTCGCGGTTCTTGATATGGGCCAGTTCATGGGCCAGCACCCCTTCCAGTTCATCGCGGTTCAGCAGGCGCAGCAGCCCCTCGGTCACCGCCACGGCGGCATGTTCCGGGTTGCGGCCGGTGGCAAAGGCGTTGGGGGTGTCACCGGGCATGATATAGACCCGGGGTTTGGGCAGGCCGGCCCTTGTTGCCAGGTTGTCGACCATGGCGTGGAGTTCAGGCGCCTCGACATTGCTTACCTGCCTGGCCCGGCTCATCTTCAGGGCCATCCTGTCGCTGAACCAGTAGGCGAAAAAATTCATCCCCAGGGCCATGACCAGGGCCATCACCATACCGCCCTGCCCGCCCAGGGCCTGGCCGGCAACCATGAACAGACCGCTCAGCGCGGCCATGAGCAAAAAAATCTTGGCAGTATTAATCATAACTGTCCGGAACCTCCTTTAATGAAATAAATCCTGCTGTTGCCGGGCCGCACAACCGATCACGGGGTGTATAATCATGCGTCTGAAAATGACCCCGGACAGCGCAATCAGTGTCATCCGGTGACCAGCGGCCATTGTAACCGTTCACCGGGGGTATGGAATTACGGTAAACTCATGCCCGTAAGCGTTTACCAGTGGCTTAGATTCGTTCATTTGGGACAGCGAAGCATACTGGCGCTATTCGAGCAGGCCCAAATGGGCGAAGATGAGGTGCTGGTGAACGCTTACCGGCCATTTATCCGTAACTGTGCAGCCCGGAAAGCACGTAATTCACCCCATAGTAGGTGAACATCACCGAGGCAAAGCCGATGATGGCAAACCAGGCGACTCTCTGCCCGGCCCAGCCCCTGGTAAAACGAAAATGCAGGGCCGCGGCATAAACAAACCAGGTGACCAGGGACCAGGTCTCTTTCGGGTCCCAGCTCCAGTAGGTGCCCCAGGCGGAGTTTGCCCATACCGCACCGCTGATTATGCCGGCCGTCAACCAGAAAAAGCCGAAAACAAGGGTCTTGTGAATTATGTCCTCAATAACCTTCAGGCAAGGCAACTGGGCCAGGAGCTTGCCGGCCTTGCGCCTTGATTCCGCCCTGTTCTTCAACAGGTACATTGCGCCAAGCCCGCAGGCCACCGCAAAGGCGGCATAGCCGATAAAACAGGTAACCACGTGGGCGATGAGCCAGTTGCTTTGCAGGGCCGGTACCAGGGGGGTGATCGCCGGATTTTTCATTTCAGCCAGGATCATGGCCAGCGCGGCAAAGGGCATGGCAAAGGCGCCGAGGAAGCGGTTTTTATATCTATATTCCAGCCACAGGTAGAAAAGGGCAATGGACCAGGCAAAAAAGACCAGTGACTCGTACATGTTTGACAGGGGCGCATAGCCAATCCCCATCTGGTGCGATTCAACCCACCTGAGAGCGATCCCGGCGGTATTTATCAGCAGGGCGACCAGGGTCGCCGTTGTCGCCGCCAGGCCCAGTTTCCCGGCCCGGAAAACAAAAAGGGCCACATAGAGAACCGCGGCCAGGAGGTAGGCAAAGGTTGTAACACCTAAAAGCAATGAACTGTCCATGGGATACCTCGCATCAATTGGTGTCTGTCCGGATGAAAAAGGTCAGGCCCCGCCACGGGAGGCTGGCCCAGATCACCTGGTCGGCATTTCGTTCTGAATGGCAGTTACAAGGTCAGTTCTTCGTTTCAGCCGAACAGGAGCATAGCGACGTTTTTCAACTTCCCGCCGGGTTGAGCGTACCAGCCTCTCCAGGCAGTTGCCGAGCGCCTCCAGATAATTGCTCCCCTGGCCCAGGACCACAATCTGCCCGGACCTTCTCAGCTTGGCCATGATCCGGCAACGTTTATCCACGCCCCCTTTGGGTCCGTTTATATCAAAAAAACGGACCTTCACCCGCGAGACAACCCCCTCGAACCGGCTTAGCGAAAACCGTAGCAGATGCCTGGCCTGGCGGGATACATCTTCGTCTATTCCCGCCTGTTTGCTGTTTATTTCAAGTATCATCACGGGTCCCCTTTTTTAAAAAAAATTTTCACCGCAGAATACGCAGAGGCAGCAGAGGCCGCAGAGGCCGCAGAATGCTTATAAAATAATACCAAAATACAATTGCAACAAATAGAAAATTATGTTATTAACTTTCGAAAAAAACGAACTAAAAAAAACCATGGAATGGCTTAACTATCACCATTTATACTACTTCTGGTCAGTGGCCCGGGAGGAAAGCATAAGCCGGGCCAGCGAACGGCTCCGCCTGGCGCCTTCCACCATCAGCGCCCAGGTGGCTAAACTCGAAGAGATGCTGGGCGACAAACTCTTCCACCGGGCCGGCCGCGGCCTGAAACTGACCGAGACGGGACAGGTTATCTTCCGCTATGCGGACGAGATCTTCACCCTGGGCCGGGAGATGCTGGACACTGTGCGGGGCCGGCCCGTATCCGGGCCGTTGCGTCTGGTTGTCGGCATCGTGGACGCCCTGCCCAAACTGGTGGTGCGCAAACTCCTGGAGCCGGCCCTGCGGCTGCCCGAACAGATCCGCCTGGTCTGCCATGAAGGCAAAGAGGAACAACTCCTGGCGGAACTGTCCGTGCACAGCCTTGACATCATGCTGACCGACACCCCGGTGAAACCGGGACTGAGTGTCAAGGCGTACAGCCATCTGCTGGGAGAATGCGGGGTGAGTTTTTTTGCGGTCAAACGGATCGGCGCCGGGTTGCGGGAAGGCTTCCCCGGGTCGCTGGACGGCGCGCCGATGTTATTGCCCAGCCCGATGTCAGCCCTGCGCGGTTCCCTGGACCGCTGGTTTGATTCCGTGAATATCAGGCCGATGATCACCGGGGAGTTCGATGACCAGGCCCTGCTCAAGGTGTTCGGCCAGGCCGGGGATGGTGTTTTTGCCGCCCCCTCGATAATAGAAGAGGAGGTGCGGCGGCAGCACAATGTAATGGTTGTCGGACGCGCCGAGGCGGTGAGGGAACAATTTTACGCCATCTCGGTGGAACGGATCATCAAGCATCCGGCAGTGGTTGCCGTACAAAAGGCGGCCTGTTGCTCTATTTTCAACGCTGAACACTGACTGGCATGGCCAGAGCATAATCGGCCGGCCACAACGAACAATGAGAATATCCGCGGACACGGAGCTTCGGCCGGGGCGACTTTCATCTGCGGCACCGGTACTCACCGGCCCCAGCCGGAGTCCTCCCCCAGTTCCCGGCCCAGGTAACGGTCCGGGCCGCAGACCCCGCGGCCCGGACCTGAATCTCCAGGAGGGTAAGGTTTCGGTAAACCCCGTACGTTTGAGATTGGACCGGGAAAGGGGTTTTCTTATACCGAACGGTGTAGCGGACCCTGAGCCGCAGCCGTGACGGCAAAAACGGAATTTGAAACAACTTCGGC
>JAKITW010000071.1 GCA_021647905.1 Desulfobacterales bacterium
TGCTTATGGATTCCGAATCGCCGCCGCGGCGAAGCGAGTTCCTGCTTGATAGCCTGTTTATGAACAGCCGGCCCTTTTCAATGGAGCGGCCGTTGGTAGAAGAAGACCCCTTTCCCGACAGGAGGGGTTTACTGAATGTTTACGTCGAGCGGGTTGTTGCGAGACCGACATAGTTGGACAATGTCGTCTGGTCGTTGTTTACATTAAAGTCACCCTGAACGGAAACTCGGTGTTCGAGGGGATTTTCATTGTTGGTTGTGGCTGCGGCCTGAAATATGGTCCAGTCATGCTGGTTAGAAGCTGCTTGCACTTAATGGGCTTTGTCCTGAATCCGTGAGCGCCTGAACCGCTGAGATGGGGACGCTATTGACTAACGTGGCAAGATCTGTTATGGTTCGTTTCTCGTTCAGATATAAGGAGGAGGTATCCTTTGCCGCGCCAAGCCAGGCTGGATGCACCAGGCACCTTGCACCACGTCATTGTCCGGGGGATAGAGAAGCGTCGTATTGTCGATGATTCGAAAGACCGGGGGAATTTTGTCTCCCGGATGGGAAAAATAGCCGGAGATACCGGTACGATCATCTACGCCTGGGCGCTCCTGGCCAACCACGCGCATCTTCTCCTCCGCAGCAGCGAGTTCGGTCTTTCTCGATATATGCGCCGTCTTCTGACCGGTTATGCCTTATCCTATAATAAACGTCACCGCCGTCACGGCCATCTTTTCCAGAATCGATACAGATCCGTTATCTGTGAAGAGGAGCCCTATTTTCTTGAATTGGTCCGCTATATCCATCTCAATCCGTTACGGGCCGGATTGGTTGAAGGCCTTGCCGGTCTTGACCGTTACCGCTGGTGCGGCCACGCTGTTCTGCTGGGTAGATACGCGAACGAATGGCAGGACTGCGGTTCCGTGTTGACCCGGTTCGGGCAACCGGGAAAATCAGCCCGGGCCGCTTACCGGCAATATATTGCGCAAGGGGTCGAACAGGGGAGGCGTCCCGAACTGGTTGGCGGCGGTTTGATCAGGTCTCTTGGTGGTTGGTCAGCGGTAAAGGCCTTGCGGAGACTGGGCATCCGTGCGCCTGCCGATGAGCGGATATTGGGAAGTGGAGGTTTTGTCGAACGGGTCATCAAGGAATCCGCGGGACAGGTGCGCCGCCAGTCTCCGGGGCTGGCCGGAGAAGAGCTGATCAACCGGGTTGTTTGCGAGTTTTGTGACCAGGAAGAAATAAACATCAAGGAACTGCGTTCCGGCAGCCGGCGGCGGCCGGTTGCGCAGGCCAGGAAAAGGCTGATGCAGATCCTGGTTGAGGAACAGGGAGTGACCCTGGCTGAAACGGCCCGGCAGCTCGGAGTTTCCACTTCAGCGATATCCAAGTCATTGATGCGTAAAGCGGAAAGAAAGTCATGTTGATATGAACGTTGCCCCGTAACCGTTCACCGGCCATGCGAAAGAGGCCCACAGTCTCAGGCCGGTAACCGTTCAGCGAAAAACTCGTTGCCGAGATCAAAAGGGTAAATAAGAGTCCGGTGATATCGGGCCTGCTCCACTGAAAAAGGGACTGTGTTCAGCTTGTCGTTGCTCACTTAACCCTGCATGGGGCAGGACCGGATCTTTGCCGCCCAGGCTCATGCCGCCAGCATGCCGAGCAATAACAATAACAGGCCGCCGGTCAGCAGGAGAATGTCCTGCCGGGTGTAACGGAAAATGATCAGACCGGTCAGGGCCAGGAAGATCACCAGGAGAGCGACAGCATCTGTTAACAACTGCCAGGCAGTGGAGGTCTTGTAGGCCTTGTGCAGCCGGTTTAGCCAATACCACGGCTGTTTATCCGCCTTGTCGATCCTGGTCATGGTTCCTGCCCGCGGATCAATGACATAGGTGGTCCTGCCGTGGGAGCCGTAGAGGAACTCGATAACCCCGCCCTGCCTGATGCGGATCACCGTGGGATCGTCACTGCGGTTGATCTGTTGTTTATAGGTGTTGATAAAGCCTGGCAAGGATTTCTGGTCCTGGGCCTTGATCCGGACAACGCTTTTCCGGCGTTCCTGAAAATAGGCAAAATCCTGCCGGTGGTTGAGCAGCAGACCGGTCAGGCAATAGAAAACAACAAAACCGGTCAGTAGCAGCCCGGCCCAGCGGTGGAGCTTGCGCCACGATATTTTTTTCATTGTTTTATCTGAAAGTCGCCCCGGCCGACGCTCTGGATCCGGGGCGATTTTCATAGTTGGTTATGGCCGGCCGAGCTGGTCCAGCCATGCTGGTTAGTATTTTTCAAGGCGTTCAAGGCTTTCGACCAGCTGGCGGATGAACATCCGGTTGATCTTCTCATAAAAGCCGAGGCCCTTGAAAAAATCCTTGTTCCGGTAGGAGGCGTGCACCGTGTCCACCTTGATGCCCGCCTGTTCAAGCTCCATGGCCCAGGAGGGCAGGCCGTTGTCATCCGCCTCCGATCCCATGATGTCGTTCATGATGTGGTCGCCGGCCACATACATGAAAGGGATGAACCGTACCCGCCCGATCGGGTAGGCCCTGGCCTGGTCAAGGGCCTGGTCCCTGGTAAGCACCCCGTCCACGCCGCCGACAAAAACATTTGAGTACTTCCGGCTTAAATAGCGGTCAAGGCCAAGGTAGGTGGAATTGGAACCGGGAAAAGTCTGGGGTGTGCCGTGGGCCACAAGGACGTTGCACCCCTGGTCCGGCGCAAGAAATTCCTTTTCCAGTTCGTTCACAGCCTCAAAGAGCCAGGGCCACTCATGGAGCAGGGTGCCGCCGTATTCAATCCGCAGCCCGATTTGACGGAACGCCCTGATCACCTTTTCCATGTCCCGATATTCCTGGCCGGGAAAGATATGCAGGGACTGAAGGGCGATTTTCCGGTAGCCCTGGTCCTCCAGGTTGGCCAGGGTCTGGGCCAGGCTCAGATAGCGCCTGTCCGAACCTGCTTCCTTGAACTTTTTATTGGCCCGTTCCCTGACGATTTCCGAGGTAAAGGCCCAGGCTATCTTGTAGTTCCGGAATCGATCCGGCAGGCCGGTGGTCAGTTGCTTTTCGAAAAAATCAAAGGTCGCCCGGGCATCGGTGGTGGTGCCAAAGGCGGTTATGACGATTGCCGGTTCTTTCTGAATGGTCCGGGTCATGGCGGTTGCCTGCTGTTCCCCGATGCCGGGAAATATCGTCAACAGGCTGAACACCAGCAGGATCTTCCACCAGGTGATTTTTTTTTGTCCCTTGCGGTCCATTTGCCACCTCCTTGAGAGATAAATTGATAAAGAGGGTCCGGACAAGAAAATCCCCGGACCAATTTAAAAAATTGATCCGGGGATCCCTGATTTTCCACAGATACATAGCGATTCTCTCTTGTCCACGGAGAGATATCTGATAATCAAGGCAGGTCTTCTGACTCCCGGCTCATTCTCCCGGCCGCGCCTTCCCAACCCGGTCAGGTCAGTGGCATAAGCGGCGTTCGTCCCCGGTCACAGCGGCGGGCCCGTTTCCGAATTTCACGGAATTCCCTATCAAGTCCTTGCGGACACCTGATTAATTTAACGATCTCAATAATATAAAAAAAAGAGGCTGTAAATAAAAAAGTAAGGTTTCGGTAAACCCCGTACGTTTGAGGTTGGATCGGGAAAGGGGTTTTCTTATACCGAACGGTGTAGCGGACCCTGAGCCGCAGCCGTGACGGCAAAAGCGGAATTTGAAACAACTTCGGCAGGATATGCTTATGGCTTCCGAATCGCCGCCGCGGCGAAGCGAGTTCCTGCTTGATAGCCTGTTTATGAACAGCCGGCCCTTCTCAATGGAGCGGCCGTTGGTAGAAGAAGACCCCTTTCCCGACAGGAGGGGTTTACTGAATGTTTACAATAAAAAATTGTTTTTTTGTCGGTAACTTCCGGATATTAGTCAGCGGTTACTTTTGTCAGGGAGAAGTATCCGTAGAAGTGCAGGGTGTGCCGGTAGCAGAGGTTGAACCGGCCCAGGTATATCCGCTGTTTTTCCAGGTAAACCAGGTGATCCCTGATTCTTCTGGTGAGCGGCCCGTTTTCCTGCCGGTCATAGTCGATCTCCAGGACCAGGCGGCCCCCGAACCGGTCACAGACGGCCTCCCGTACCCTGAAATGTCCCCAGATCATCCGGCCGAAGAGTATATTGCAGCCAGACACCCCGGCTGTTCCCTTGAGCGGTTCCGTAGGGGGCGGGCCGGGATTGACAATTTTGTATCCGGCGGGTAGGCTTCGGATACCATGCCAGGTAACCCGAGAATCCATTATCCCTGCGCTTTTTATAACGTTATCCCGCGCGGCAATGGTGCGGGCGGCGCTTCTTTGCCAAGGCTGACCGGAGCCGTTTTTATCCGCTTCCGCAAGAAGGTATCGCGCCTTATTGCCACCGGGTCCATGCTGTCCGTCCGGTGGGCGATTATGCCTGTTTCGTCATCCAGGTGGCCGGGATTCCCTTCGTGCGGATCGTGCATGACCCTGCATTCCGCGACAGCCATTACCTTGTGCCTGTCCGGGAATGGCCTTTTCGTCCAATTTACCGGAGTCCCGCAAGCCCGCTTACCTCGTCATACCCGACAATAATGGCCTGGATATTAATCAGATGCCAGTGCGTGTTTTTTTGTAAGCGTTAACCAGCACCCCATGATCTTGAACAGTTAGGCAAAGGTAGTGAGACCTTGCAGAAAAAAACAGACCATAATGAACTGGCAGCCACATTGCCGCAGATAGTCTTTGAAGCGGACCAGGACGGCAGGCTCACCTTTGCCAATGAACAGGCGTTTGCAATCACCGGCTATACCAGGAGCGACCTGGACAACGGGCTGAACTTACTGGAGCTGGTCATCCCGGCGGACCGGCAACGGGCGGCCGACAATATGGCCCGGGTCCTGAAGGGCGAGCAGGTGGAGGCCGTTGAATATACGCTGTCAAGAAAGGACGGCACAACCCTGATCACCTTGGTTTACGCAAACCAGAAATTAGAGAATGGCCGACCAGCCGGGCTCAGGGGAATAGCCATTGACATCAGCGTGCGCAAGGAGGCGAGCCGGACCCTGGAGGCCAGCGAGATCAAGTTCCGGAGCCTGTTCGACCTGTCACCCCAGGCCATTGCGCTGTCTGATGTGGAAACCGGCCGGTTGCTTGACGTGAACAGGACCTTTTGCGAACTCACCGGCTATACCAAGGACGAAGTTGTCGGCCGGACAGCACCCGAGGTGGGGTTTTACAGCAGGGAGGACCGCTGGAGGTTCATAACCGAGTTAAAGGCCAGCGGCGAAGTGCATGACCTGGAGATGGACTTCAGGGCCAGGAACGGCTCGGTTCTCACCGCCCTCATGTTCGCCAAGTTGATCAGGATCCGGGACGAGTCCTTTATCATTGTCGTGTTCCATGACATTACTGAGAAGAAAAAGCTGGAAAAAGAACTGCTCAAGACCCATAAGCTTGAGTCCCTCGGCATCCTGGCCGGCGGCATTGCCCATGATTTTAATAACCTGCTGACCGCAATCCTCGGCAACATCACCCTGGCCAAGGCCTCCCTGCAACCCGGTGACAAGATATTCGACCTGCTGGCTGAAACGGAAAAGTCTTCTTACCGGGCAAGGGGCCTGACCCAGCAGTTGCTTACCTTTTCCAAGGGCGGGGCTCCCATCATAACCATCACCTCGGCCAGGGAGTTGATAAGAGACTCGGCCCGGTTCAGCCTGTGCGGCGCCAATGTGAGGTGTGAATTTTCCCTGGCCGACGATCTTCTGCCGGTGGCCATTGATGAAGGCCAGATCGGTCAGGTTATCCAGAACATTGTTAACAACGCCTGTCAGGCGATGCCGGCCGGGGGCACGATCCATATAAGGGCTGAAAACGTGGTGGTCAATCACCAAGACGGATTGGCATTGAAACAGGGCAGGTATATCAGGATATCCATCAGGGACGAGGGCCATGGGCTTCCGGCCGAACATCTGGACAAGATATTCGACCCCTTTTTCACCACCAGGGAGAAAGGCAACGGCCTGGGACTGGCCATCTGCTATTCGATAATAAACAACCATGGCGGCATGGTTACGGTTGAATCGGAACCTGGCCGGGGTTCGACTTTCCATGTATTTCTGCCGGTCGCGGCTGGAAAGGACCCAGTCCTTGAAGAGGTGTCGGAAGAGTTGATCCGCGGCCGGGGACGCATCCTGGTCATGGATGACGAGGATGTGGTGAGCGAGGTCACCGCCAACATGCTGCACCACCTCGGTTATGGGGCCGCCCTGGCCCGGGACGGCCTGGAGGCGATCGACCTCTACAAACAGGCATATGACGCGGGCCGGCCCTATGATGCGGTGATCCTGGACCTGACCGTGCCCGGCGGCATGGGCGGCCGGGAGACCATCAAGGAGCTGTTGAAAATCGACCCGCGGATCAAGGCGATCGTGGTCAGCGGCTATGCCACCGACACCATGATGGTCGATTATCGTCAGAACGGATTCAGCGGCGTGATTTCCAAGCCTTACCGGATAAGCGAGTTGAGCCGCACCCTTCATAATGTCCTGACCCGGGCGGACGATAAGGATTCAATTGGATAAGAAAAATGAAAAAGATACTGTCAACCGGACTTTTACTCGGGGCCCTGGTTGTCCTGGCCGCTGTTTTTTTCTATTTCAACCGGGTCAAGGGACCGGCGGCCCCGCTCCGGGAAGCGCGACCGGCTGTTTTTACCCTGAAGTTCGGGCACGATCTGTTGCCGGACAGCGCCCAGCACGTGGCGGCGCGGAAATTCGCGCAGATCGTCGACCAGAGAAGCCGGGGCCAACTCAGGATCGACATCTACCCGGACCAGCAACTGGGCAACGATCACCAGATGATCGAGGCGGCCCGGGCCGGGGAACTGGCGATCATCCTCGCGCCCACCGCCAAGTTGAGTTCCCTGCTGCCCTCGATCCAGTACGTTGATCTGCCCTTTATCTTTCCGAGCCGGGAGGATGCCTACGAACTGCTCGACAACGAGCCCGGCCGGATGCTGCTGGATCAACTCACCCCGTTCGGCCTGGTCGGCGTCGCCTTCTGGGAGAGCGGGTTCAAGCAGTTTACCGCCAACCGGCCCATCCGTGTTCCCGCGGATTTCCAGGGGCTGAAGATCCGAACCATGAAGAGCAGGATCATTACCGATCAGTTCCGGCTCATGGGCGCCACCCCGATTCCCATTGATTTCCAGGAGACCTTTCAGGCGCTCCGGGACGGGGTGATCGACGGCCAGGAAAACCCCCTGGTCTCCATTGTCAACCGGAAATTTTACCAGGTGCAGAGCGACCTCACCATCAGCAACCACGCCTACCTGGGATATGTCTTTGCCTTCAGCAAAAAGGTGCTTGACTCGCTCCCCCCCGACCTCCGGGAGATCCTGGTGGCCACGGCCCGGGAGTTGACCGCCTTTGAGCGGAAAGAGACCATTGAACGGGAGGCCGCCTTTCTGCGGACCATTATCGACTCCGGCGTCCGGGTACATACCCTCAGCAGCGAGGAGCGGCAGCGGTTCCAGGAGGCCACGGCCCCGGTTATTGAAAAATACCGGCAGCTGATCGGCGGAGAACTCCTTGACAAGACCGCGCAACTGCTCCGGGAGAAGTATGGTCCCACTGCCGGTGACGAGATCGTCATCGGCCTGGATGCGGACCTGACCCTGGGCTCGGCCCGGTCCGGTCAGGCGATCAGGCGGGGAATGGAACTGGCGGTCCGGGAAATCAACCGGCAGGGTGGGGTGCTGGGCAAGAAATTCAAGATTATCGCCCGGGACCACGCCGGGATCAGCGCCCGGGGAATCGCCAACATGAAGTTCTTTGCCCGGGTGGACAACCTGGTGGCGGTGATGGGCGGCCTGCACAGCCCGGTGGCGCTCGCCGAACTCGATATCATTCACCGGGAGAAGATCATCTACCTGGACCCGTGGGCCGCGGCCACCCCCATTGTTGAGAACGGCTTTTCCCCCAACTACGTGTTCCGGGTATCGGTCCGGGACCAGTATGCCGGCCCCTTTCTGGTCGACCATGCCTTGCGCAAATACCAGCGGGTGGCGTTGCTCCTGGAGAATACCGGCTGGGGCCGGAGCAACCACCGGGCGATGACCGCGGCCCTGGCCGAGCGAAAACTAACCCCGACCCTGGTGGAGTGGTTCAACTGGGGGGAAGAGGAGATGGACCAACACCTTGACCGGATCGAGCGGAGCGGGGCCCAGGTCATCCTGCTGGTCGCCAACTCGCCCGAGGGGATAAACGTGATCAAGGGCATGGCCGAACGGCGGCAAAAGATTCCGATCATCTCCCACGGGGGGATTACCGGCGGCTATTTCTGGGAGCAGACCAACAAGGAACTGCAATCCGTGGACCTGGAATTCCTGCAGACATTCTCCTTTCTGGCCCCTGAGAATGAAGATGTCGCCGACCGGGTCCGGGAAAGCTATTTCAAGGTCTACGGCATTGATACGCCCGGCAAGATCGTGGCCCCGGCGGGGACCGCCCATGCCTATGACCTGGTGCATCTGCTGGCCCGGGCGATCCAACTGGCCGACAGCACCGATCGTCCGGCGATCCGGGACGCCCTGGAGCGGATCGATTTTTATCACGGCCTGGTCAAGGACTACTCGCCGCCCTTTACCCCGGAGCGGCATGATGCGCTTGATTCGAATGATTTCACCATGGCGTGCTACGATCGCCATGGCCTGATCGTTCCGGTTGACCTTTGCCTGGAATCGCGGTGCCGGTAGTGGCTCCTGAACCAGACAAGACCGGAAATCAAATCATGCCGGAAACCGGAGCCAGAAAGAGCCTGAAGGCAAGGTTGGTCCGTTATTTCTCCACCTTTGTCATTGTCCTGGTGGTGTCGCTGACCCTCATGGCCGCTGTCATAACCAGCAGGATCATGGTCAGTGATCTGGAGGTCCACCACCTCAAGGTGGACGTGAGTCATGACCTGGACAGCCTTGAGCAACACCTTTCCTTCATGAACGAGAGCCTCAACCAGTTCCGCGCCAACCATTTTGTGATCAACAGCCTGGTCGATACCCTGGGGCGGATCCTCTACCTGCCCAGGCTGATCAGTGACTTCAAGGGCGGCCGGCATGTTGCCGCGGTCACTGTGGTGGATTTCGAGGGCAACCCGATTCAATCCAGCCTGGAAGAACCGCCCCCCTACAAGAAGCTGATACCCCTGCGCTCCACCCTTGTTCTGGGCAAGACGGTCATGCAGCTGTCGGAAGACCGGAAAAACATCGTCATGGCCGCGCCCATCGAATACTATAAGACCCCGCAGGGGGCGGTGATCGTGGAGTGGGAACTCGCCGGCATCTTCAGCCAGACCCTGCAACCCAATCCGCTCTATTCCCGCCGCCTCTTCCATGGGGACACCCCACTGTTTGTCCAGAATTTTGACGAGCATGTCTCCTATGTCACGACCAGAAAGATGGTGGGAGAGAAATACCCCCTTTTGAGCCGGCTGGGGATCGGGATCGAAATCGGGACCCCAAAATCGGTGCTTCTGGCCCCGGTCCGGTCGTTGATGGTGCAGCTGCTCCTGCTGGGGGGCGGCTTCATGGTCATTGCCGTGCTGCTGGCCAACCGGCTCGGCAACGGCATTGCCCGGCCGATTCTGCGGTTATGCGAAAGGATCCGCCGGGCCGGGCTGGAGGGAGAGCCGCAATGCAGCCCGGTGGGCACCGGGGATGAACTGGAGGACCTGGCCCTGGCCTTTGACGACCGGGCCGGGCGGTTGACCGCGGCCCGCAGACACCTGGAGGCAACCGCCGACCAGCTGCGACACACCAACACCCAGTTGCTGCTGCTGGCCAGCGTGTTTGAAAACGCCCTGGAGGGGATTGTCATCATAACCGTTGCGGAGACCATTGCCCGGGTCAATCCGACCTTCTGCCGGATCACCGGCTATGGGGCCGATGAGGTGGTGGGCCGGCCTTTTTCCGGCCTTTACGTTACCCGCGATGAGCAGCAATCCTTTCAGCAGATGTGGAACGCCCTCCGGCAAGACGGTTTCTGGGACGGGGAGCTTCGCTATCAACGCAAAAACAACGAGGATTTTCCGACCTGGACCTCTGCCGCCGCGGTCAGGGACGCGGATGGCGGGCTCAGCCATTATGTCATTGTTTTTCACGACATCACCGAGATCAAGCGCAGCGAAGAACAGTTGCAGTATCAGGCCTATTATGACGCCCTGACCGGGCTGCCCAACCGGCGGTTGTTCTACGACCGGCTGGAACAGGCCATGGCCTTTGCCTCGCGCAACAGGCAGATGCTGGCCGTGTTGTTCCTTGATCTGGACAATTTCAAGAACATCAACGACAGCCTGGGCCATTACCTGGGCGACCTCTTCCTGCAGGCAGTGGCCCAGCGCCTGCGGGAGTGCTGCCGCGATGCTGACAGCGTCTCCCGCCTGGGCGGGGATGAGTTTGTCATCATCCTGACCAAGGTCAACGATGAGTTGGCCCCCATTGGCCTGGCCCGGCGGATCCTGGCGTCCTTTGCCGAGCCGTTCGCCCTGGAGGGGCATCTCCTCTTCGGCACTGCCAGCATCGGCATCACCCTTTTCCCGGTGGATGGCGATGATGTGGAGACCCTGGTGAAAAACGCCGACCTGGCCATGTACCGGGCCAAGATGGAGGGAAGGAACAACTACCAGCTCTTTACCGCGGCCATGAACCTTAAGGCGAAACAGCGGTTGACCATGGAAAACAACCTGCGCCGGGCCGTGGAGCAGCAGGAGTTTCAGGTCTATTACCAGCCCAAGATCAGTCTGGAAACCGGGGCCATGGTCGGGGCCGAGGCCCTGGTGCGCTGGCGGTTGCCGGACGGCACCGTTGTCTCCCCGGCCGAGTTTATCCCGGTTGCCGAGGAGAGCGGGCTGATCATCCCCATTGGCGAGTATGTCCTGAAAACGGCCTGCGAGCAGGCCCGCTCCTGGCAGGAAGCGGGTTTTTCCCTGAGCGTGGCGGTCAATCTTTCTCCGCGCCAGTTCCGCCGGGAAGACCTGGTCGACACGGTGGCCGCCGTCCTGGAAGAAACCGGCCTGCCCCCGGAAAGACTGGAACTGGAGATCACCGAGGGGGTGGTCATGGAAAACCGGGAGGCGGTTACCGGCTTTATGATAAAACTCAAGCAGATGGGGATTATGCTGGCGATAGACGATTTCGGCACCGGCTATTCTTCCTTGAGCTACCTCCGGCATCTGCCCATCAATACCCTTAAGATCGACATCTCCTTTATCCGGGAAATTCCCCGGAACAGGGATGACATGGCGATCACCGCGGCGATTATCCTCATGGCCAGGAGTCTCAACCTGAGGGTTGTGGCCGAAGGGGTGGAAACAGAGGAACAACTGGCCTTTCTCATGAAGCACGGCTGCGATTATCTGCAGGGGTACCTGTTCTGCCCGCCGGTCCCCAGGACCCGGTTTGAGGAACTGTTGCGGGAGGCCGGGGCCTAGGGGCGGATCTTTATCCTTGACAGAACGGTTGTCGGCCGCTTACCTCTCGGGTAGAGTAGATCGTTGGCATGACAATGCTCCGGGGAGCAGGATCCTGTTGCGGCGGGCGCCCCGGCCGCGCCACCGGGGACCGGGCCGAGGAGGTGTTTGATGACGGTTGATTCCATGGATTATGCCAAGGCCTTTATCGGGGTGCTGGCCATAGTCAATCCCCTGGGCGCAATTCCGGTGTTTATTTCGCTCACCCGGGCCAAGTCACACCTGGAACGTAAGCGGACCGCTGGAATTGCCGCGGTTACCGTGGTAATTATTCTGATCATCTCGGCCTGGGCCGGTGAGTTGATCCTCGGCTTTTTCGGGGTAACCATTCCGGCCTTGCGGGTGGGGGGCGGGCTGCTTATTCTGCTGATGGCCATTGATATGCTCCATTCACGGATGAGCGGCGTCCGTCATACCGAGGAAGAGGCCGGCATTGCGGCGGACAAGGAAGACGTTGCCGTGGTGCCGCTGGCCATCCCCCTGATGTCGGGTCCCGGCGCCATCAGCCTGGTGATCATCGATGCCAACCAGGCGGCCGGCGGCTGGATTGAGCGGTTGTTGTTCAGCGCCTGCATCGTGGTGGTGGGAGTGGCCGTCTGGCTCTCCCTGCGCCTGGCTGAAGAGATCGGGCGGACCATCGGCGTCACCGGGCTGAACATCGCCACCAGGATCATGGGGCTTCTGCTTGCCGCCATCGGCGTGCAGTTTATCGCCCAGGGCGCGGGCCGTCTTTTCCCAGGGCTAATGGGTTGAACGGTTTCAATAAAACAAGTCAATCCCCAGAAAGGTGCGAGATGAAAAAAACGGATTTCAAGACAGGAAACAAGAAACCGGACATTGAGATTAACAAACCGGGCGAAAGAAAATTCTGGCAGCAGCCCAACTTCGGTTTCTGGACCTACCTCCTGTTCATGGTTCTCTCTTTTTATCTCTGGCAGGGGTATTTTGAGACAAAGAAGGAGGAGATTCCCTACAGCGAATTTATTGCCCATGTGGAAAAAAATGAAGTGGCCGAGGCAGTGGTCACTGACAAGTACATCACCGGGACCCTGGTTGGCAAGGACCAGAAAACGGGTAAACCGCAACGGTTTATCACCATACCGCTCTTGAATAACGACCTGGCCCAGACCCTTGAAAAACACGGGGTAAAATACTCGGTGCGACCGAGCAGTAACTGGCTGAGCAATTTCCTGCTGAACTGGGTCGTGCCCTTTGGCCTGCTCTTTCTGGTCTGGGGCTGGTTCGCCCGCCGGATGGGCCAGGCGGGCAAGGGGTTTCTCAATATCGCCGGCAACCGGGTCCATATCCATGCCGAGTCTTCCCTGAAAGTCACCTTTGACGATGTGGCCGGGGCCGAGGAGGCCAAGCAGGAACTGCAGGAGAGCATTTCTTTTTTAAAGGATCCCGAGCGGGTGCAGCGGCTGGGGGGGCGGATGCCCAAGGGGGTCTTGCTGGCCGGCCCTCCGGGCACCGGCAAGACCTTGATGGCCCGGGCCGTGGCCGGTGAGGCCAAGGTGCCGTTTTTCTCGATCAGCGGTTCCGAGTTTGTCGAGATGTTTGTCGGCGTTGGCGCGGCCCGGGTCCGGGAGCTGTTTGAGCAGGCCCGCCAGAAGGCGCCCTGCATCATCTTTATTGACGAACTGGACGCCATCGGCGGGGCCCGCGGCATGGGGCCGATGATGGGCGGCCATGACGAGCGGGAACAGACCCTGAATCAACTGCTCACTGAAATGGACGGGTTCGACCCTTCCGTGGGCGTGGTGGTGATGGCGGCCACCAACCGTCCGGAGATCCTTGACAAGGCCCTGCTCAGGGCCGGCCGGTTTGACCGGCAGGTCATTGTGGATAAGCCGGATCTGAAGGAGCGGGAGGCCATCCTCAAACTGCATGCCAGGAAGATCAAGATGGCGGACGGGGTGGATCTGCGGGTGGTGGCCCAGCGCACCCCCGGGTTTGTCGGCGCTGATCTTGAAAATATCGCCAATGAGGCGGCCATCGGCGCGGTGCGGGAAAACCATGACCAGGTCACCATGGAGGATTTCGAGGCGGCCATCGACCGGATTATTGCCGGGCCTGAAAAGAAGCACCGGGTCCTGAACAGTGAAGAAAAGAAACGGGTGGCATTCCATGAGTCCGGCCATACCCTGGTGGCGGTGACCGTGCCCACCGGCGAGCCGGTACACAAGGTTTCGATCATCCCCCGCGGGGTTGCCGCCCTGGGTTACACCATGCAGTTGCCAGTGGATGAAAAGTTTCTCTCCACAAAAAACGAGTTAAGGGACCAGCTTGCCATTCTGCTGGGCGGCAGGGTGGCGGAAGAGATCGTTCTCGGCGACATCTCGAGCGGGGCCCAGAACGACCTGGAGCGGGCCAGTGAGATCGCCCGGTCCATGGTCTGTCAGCTCGGCATGAGCGACAAGCTCGGGCCGCTCACCTACGGCAAGCGGCAACAACTCATGTACCTCGGCATTCAAGGCCAGGAGGAACGAAACTACAGCGATGAAACCGCCAGGATCATTGATGACGAGGTCCGTGGCCTGGTGGAGGAGGGACATGGGCGGGCCACCCGGATTCTCACGGAGAAAAGGGAGGTCCTTGGCCGGCTGGCCGAACTCCTGCTGGAAAAAGAGGTGATCAGCGGCGAGGAAGTCGCCCGGTTGACGAAAACCTGAAGCCGTTGCCAGCGGCAGACGAAACCGCTGTTGATTGACGCGCCCAGCCCAGCCACTGGCCGATGCTCACGGATACAGGGTAATAAAAGTGAACGATTCAACCGGGTATATGTATCCGGCGGTGCCGGTGCTGCCGCAGGTTCAGGCGCTGTGAGCGTTAAACTTTTTTCTGGGAGGTAGAGGTATATGATGCGGAATGTATTACTCGGCGGTTGTCTGGTTGTCCTTTTGACCGTCAGCGGCTGTGCGCCGGTGATCGTCGGCGGGGCCGCGACCGGAGTCTACAAGGTGGGCTCTGATGAGCGGACCGCCGGGACCATGCTCGACGATTCAGCGATTACCACCAAGATAACGCTGAAGTTGATCGAGGACCCGATGATCAAGTCCTATAAGATCGATGTTGATACCCTGGAAGGGACGGTCTTTCTGACCGGGGTGGTGGAGACCGCCCAGGAGGCGGAACGGGCCCTGGGGATCGCCGGGTCGGTGGAGGGGGTCAAAGGGGTGGTCGACAATATGCAGATCGGTGTCAAGAGCATTACCCAGGCCTTGGCTGACAAGCAGACCGGCGTTAAGATCAAGGCCAAACTGATCGGTGAGCCTGGGATCCGTTCCTGGAATGTGGATGTGGATGTGGACCTGGGCGTGGTCACCCTGACCGGCAAGATGGATACCCAGGCCAACAAGGACCGGGTGATCGAGATCGCCCGGACCACGGCCGGAACAATCAAGGTGATTGACAATCTCAGGGTCAAGGCGGCGAGGCCGTAGCATGGTTTCCGCTTACCGGGCCGGGGTAATGAACGCGCGGAGAGATAAGGCCGGATGGAGCCTGCCTCTTTTTTCACAACAAAAGATCAACTGATTCTTGCCTCGGGCTCCCCGCGGCGGCAGGATTTTCTGCGGGAACTGGGGCTTGCCTTTGGGATTGAGGTGCCGGCGGTGGAAGAGATCCCGCGTCCGGCCGAGCCTGCGGAGGATTTTGTTCGCCGGATGGCTGTGGCCAAGGCCGATGCCGTTGCCCGGCGTTTTCCCCGGGCCTGGGTGCTGGCCGCTGATACGGTGGTGGTCCTGGACAACGATATTCTGGGCAAACCAGCTTCGCCGGCCATGGCCGGGCGGAAGAAGCGCATCCGGCCCTGCGCGGCGACGCCGATATGGCAGGCGATATCGGTGCCCAGGGTCAGGGCGAGGATGAAGTCGCGCCCATTGACGCCGCCTTCGCGTTCCGCCACCGCCATCAGCGCCGGCAGCGCGACCGCCATCGGATGCACCACGGCGGCTTCGTGGATGCAGTCGAATTCGGAATTATGCAGCTGGTAGGCG
>JAKITW010000072.1 GCA_021647905.1 Desulfobacterales bacterium
AGTTTTTTTCAATTTCCGCTTTTGCCGTCACGGCTGCGGCTCAGGGTCCGCTACACCGTTCGGTATAAGAAAACCCCTTTCCCGGTCCAACCTCAAACGTACGGGGTTTACCGAAACCTTACCTCCAGCCGTGCCGGTTCGGAGCGGAACAGAGCGTGGATACAGGTAAGCGTGGAGCCTGGCCGGCGCCGGTGCCCGGATCTCAAAAGCTGTAGCGCAGCTCACAGAAAAGCCGGTCATTGGCGCCGATACGGGTGTACAAACGGTGGTTGCCGGACTGGTATCCCGCCACCCCGCTGATAACGGTCAGCTCATCGGTAACATCATAGCTGAGGCTCAACCGCTCCATGGAGCCGCCCTGCCCTTTTTCACCGATGAGCGCTACCAGCCCGACAAGCTGCACAGTGTCGTTGGCAAAGTCCCGGGACAGCCGAACAACCGACTGGAACTCGTCGCAACGGGCCCGGTCCGGCGCGGCCGCCAACCGGGGATCGAAATCAACAAGATGACGGTTGACCGCCTCCAACAGCAGGGTGGTCTCGGAAAAGCCGCTGTACTCCAGACCGAACAGGATATCGATCCGGCTGAAACTCCGGCCCGGCAGGGCAAAAAAGCTGAACCCGTCCAGCCAGGCGGCCTCGGATTTAAGCAGCCAGTTGCCAAGGACCAGGTTGCCGGCCAGGCCGAGCATCCTCAGCCGGCTGTGACCCCGGCCGATGCCGGCCGGGGTGATCTCCAGGTGGGTCTGGTCATCAAAAAAAGAGGCAGCATAGCCGGAAAGATCCCAGCCGCTGAAAACCCCGGTTACAGCCAGGCCGAACTCCTGGTTGGCGAGATTGTCGGCCAACCGCGCCTCGGGCGGCCGCGGTGCCGCGGCCGGGTAAAAATCATTGCCAAGGACCGGCTCCTTGTTGAAACGGTGCTCGTGGATTGCCAGGGCAGTGACGCTTATGTCCTGCCAGTAATAATCCAGCCGGGTCATTGCCACTGGCAGGCGCAGATCGTTGAGATCGACCAGGCCGGGCTCACGGATGTCCAGGGGGTTGAGGATATCGGTGACCCGGAGTGCATCCGACCGGCCCCAGACCACGATCTGCCGGCCCAGTTTCAGATCGAGCCGCAAGGCCAGTTCCCCCTGGAGATAGGCCTCGCCGAGTTCCGCTTCTTTTTCATAACGATCAAGCAGGGCGGCCGGGTACTGGTCCCGGCCCTTGATCCGATAGGCAAAATCATAAAACAGATTGCCCCCGACCCGGGCCTGCCAGGAGGGGGCAAGCGCCATGTCAGCCCGCAGGGCAAGGGAGGTCTTGAGCCGGGACAGACCCCGCTGGTCGACCTGGCCGGCCGGGGGCGCGCAATGACCGATATTCACCGAACCGGACAGGGAAATACTGCCGGACAGGTCCACGTTGCGCGCCGGCCCGGGTTGATCAAATCCGGACAGGATCTGGTCAAGCCCGGAATCGACACCAGGCCCGGCCGGTGCCTCGTCAAAACCGGACAGCACCTGGTCAAGGTCCGGACCGGTTCCGGCCCCGGCCGGGCCGGCCAACCAAAAAACCGCCGGCAACACCATTAACAACAGAAACCGCATTGATCCCGCCAACCGGACACCTGTTACAACCCCTTTTCCAGACGACGCAGCGTAAACAGATCATCGTCCAGCGGTTGATTGAAACGGACATTTGTAAAGGTGAGCACTGTCCGGTGCAGGGTGGCCTTATTTTTGACGGTCTTCATCCTGATCTCGGTGGCCACCCAGATTCCATTGATCCGTTCCAGTTGGGTGATCTCCATGTATTTGAGCTTGCCGCCCTTCTTGACCCAGTTCACCGCCCGTACCGTCATAAAGATGTCCTGCCGGACAAAGAGCACTGATTTTTCATATCCGTACCGGTCGGCCACCGTCCGGTCGACCGGCACCGCCTCAATCAGCCAGACCGGCTGCCCGCCCACCTCGGACTCCTTGAGAATCTTGTAATGCCACTCGTCCAGCACCCGCCTGGTCATGTCGGCATAGGAAAAATCCGATCCCATGAAGGAAGAGGATTTGTCCGAGGAGGCGATCCGCTTGATCTTATGCAGGGCGGGCAGGTAAAGCCACTGGTCGTCGTCCGGTTTCCCGCCGTAATAATCATGGGAAAGAAAACCAGTACCCTTGACATCGGCCGGGGATTGAAAAAACTGGAGCCGCCACTGGTCCTTCCCCTGATCACGGCTGAACACCTTGATCTCCCGGCGCCGCGCATGTCCCTGCTTATCGATGAGCAGCATGGTCATGTCCGCGGCCATGTTGTCCCCGTCATCCCGGGCATCGACCCGCTCCATGACCTGCCGCCCGGTAAGGGCCGCGGCCGGTGACCGTCCCGGAAAAGCAAGAACAGCCATGGCAAGGAATATTCCGATGATCAGCCCGGCCCGGTGGATTCTCCTTTGCTGATTCCTGTTGATCATCATCTCTACCCGTACCAGGTGTCTGTCCGGAAACAGGGCCTATTGAAGCAGGTCCCGGAGCCGATAATGGTGAATGTGCTGGCCAAGAACCGTGGCAACCACCTGGAGCAGCGAGAGGTCCTTTTCCAGAAAACGAAAATCCCCGGACGAATTCTCCACAAAAAGCACGCCCAGGGACTCACCCTGTACCACCACCGGCGAGCAGATGAACGAGCGAACGCCCTGGTCCGCGAGACCGGCAAGGCACCTTTCCGACACCGTGCCCCTGATCTCCTCAAGATCGTTGACCACAAATGAACGCTGCCCGGCAAACGAAAGACCGGCCACGGTTCCCCGGTCCGGCAGGGAACAGAGAAGATCGGCCGGCGAACCGGAGATCCGGGTCGGCACCCGGGTCCGGTCAAAACGGACCGCCGCGGCCCAGCCGCTCCGGTCCCGGTTTACCACCAGGATCTGCCCCCGGTCTCCCTTGAGCCGGTCGGCCAGCACTGCGGCCAGTTCGTCGACCATTTCCTGGATATTGCCGGTTCGGCCCAGGATCCGTCCCACCTCGTGCTGCAGGTGGGCCCGCTCGTAATTTTCCCGGCTCATGTCGAGCGATTCCCGCTGATAGGAATGCAGGTCAGCCAGGGTGGAACGCAGTTGCTGTTTTTTAATAAACTGCGAGTGCCAGATACTGCCCAGCACCAGTGAAAGGATGCTCAACAGCAGCATGAAAAAGATCGGCCAGGAGAAATAAAAGGGCAGAACAACCAGAAAGGCCATCCCGAGGAACAGGGCACCATAACGAAAAGCAATCCCCATGAAGGCGACCGGGGATTGTTGCCAGCACAACAGGTAGCAGCAGGCGTCTTCCCCGGCCGCCGGCCATTCGGAGGGCGTAATCTCCAAGGAAACAATCCCTGACAACCGGCCCGCCTCCTCGAAAAGACCACGGTGGTCCGGGCAGGAGAAAGAATGGCCGCCGGCTCCGGCACCAGGCGGGATCCGAACCTCCAGTTTGCCGGGGCCCAGTTTCCTGCAGCAGTATTGCCGGGCGCGGCGAACCGGAGACAGGCGCCGCAGAACATAGCAAAGGGCAGCGGCCGGCGATAAAAAACCGATAAGGAGGCGCTGGACCGGTCCAAGCCCTGGGCCGGGCGCGGATGCGCCAAGGGACCGGTCACGGCCGCGGTTGCCCTCCCCGGTGCGGACGGAGCGATGCATCTGCAAGGGATTCCATCGTATTACCATAATCCGGTGCATCCTAAAACAACCGCGGCCGCAAGGCCGGGCCGCGGCGATCGACCCGCTCCTCATGCCAGCAGTTTCTTCATCTTGCGGAGCAGGGTGTCAGGGACAAATGGTTTGAGGAGAAATGCCTTCTCACTGCCGGGAACGCCCTGGTGCCCCATGGACGGACACATATAGGCGGACATGAACAGGATCTTGGTATCAGGGTAGGTGTCCTGAAAATGTTCGGCCAGTTTATTGCCGCTCAGTCCCGGCATCACCACATCGGTCAGCAGGAGGTCGATTTTATGACAGCACTTTTCCGCAAGCCGCAAGGCCTCTTCGCCACTGGCGGCCAGCAGCAATCGATAGCCATGGGGGAGCAGGGTGTCGGCCAGATATTCAAGCACCGCCTGGTCATCGTCAACAGCCAGCACTGTCCCGCGCACACCCTTTGTCATCACCCCCCCCTTGCGACAAGAATAAGAAACAGAAACTTCCTGCCCGCCGGATCCCGGACCGGCCTTTTTAGATTGCCCCAGCGCCGCCCCGGTGTCAACAGCTGAAAGTTGATGACCCCATAAAAATTCCTCCTGTTTCAAATGCCGCGGGTAATCGCCTGCCCCTTTTGAGGGTCTGGCTCACCCCACCATAATTTGATCACCCGGGCGGCAGCCCTTTCGCTTTCGGCAAGTCCGAGCACTGCGCCAAGCAACTCCAGCGGCTTCACTCCGGGACGGCCCTGGACGCTGCGCAGCACCAGTTCCAGGGTATCGCGACCGGTCCGGGTAAACTCCTCGACCAGGGGCCGGACATCCACCTGTTGCCGCCGGCCCTTGCGAATCCGCGCCAACCGGAAACTCTCCCGGGCAAGAAACTCCGCAAGTTGCTCCTGCCGCGCCGGGGTCAGTGTCCCGGCGGGCAGGTCCACCCGATAGCCGACCGATATCTCCGGAGGCGTACGTTTATTCCCGGCCGGAGACGGGACGATCGCCGTGATCGTAATCCCGGCCGGCAACTGATGATTCAGCCGGGCCATTAAGGTCGCGGTCTCTCGCACCGGCCCGGTCAGGTCCGCATCCAGGTATTCGACCATGCTCTCGCTGCCCAACGGCAGGGCCGGGCTGAAAGAGACCCTGGGCGAGGGATTGAACCCCTGGGAAAAGTTAATCCCCAGCCCGGCCCGGCGGAAGGCCTGAAAGAATTCCCGGAGCAGTTCCAGATGAGCGAGGAAACGGGCGTCACCAAGCCGGGAATAGGTGAACCGGTAATATAAATGGGCCGCATCCCCGGCCGGACCGGACCGCCGGGGTCGGGACAGGGCAATGGACCGGGCCGGGGTCTCCGTCTCTGCCTCGGTCCTGGTAAAGACCACCGGCCGAACCGTCTTGAAATCACAGACCCCGCATTGCTGACAGCCATGGAACCGGCAGTCAGGGGTATACTCCTCCCCATGGGCCCTGGCCAACTCGTCCACGAGAAACTCCGGGTCAACCCCAGGGTCCAGGTGCTGCCAGGGCAGGACTTCGTTGAGGTGCCGGCGGCGCAGATACTGTTCAAGCTCAATCCCGCAGGCCCTGCCCGCATCGAGCCAGGTATCCAGTCTGAAATATTCCGACCAGCCGTCGAGCCGGGTGCCGCGTTGCCAGGCCGCCTCGATCACCCGGGACAACCGCCGGTCGCCCCGGGAAAAGACCCCTTCCAGAAAACTCTGCCTGGGATCGTGCCATTTCAGCCGGAACCCCTTGCGCGGCAGGAGCTTTTTCAGGAGATCGATCCGGGCGAAACCCTGCTCCACTGTCAGTTGGGGCTCCCACTGAAAGGGTGTGTGCGGCTTGGGCACAAAGGTGGCGACACTGATGTTGATCCGGGCCGGCCGGCCGGCTGTCTTCAGTGCCCGTCGGGCCAGTTCGGCAATGGCGGCAACATCCTCCTCGGTCTCGGTGGGCAACCCGAACATGAAGTAGAATTTTATCAATTGCCAGCCCTGGTCAAAGGCTGCGCGACAGGTATCAAGCAGGTCCTGCTCGGTGATCCCCTTGTTGAGCACCCGGCGGAGGCGGTCGGTGCCCGCCTCCGGGGCCACGGTGAATCCGGTCTTGCGCACCCGCTTGATCTGGGCCATGATCTCCTCGGTCAGGGTCCCGACCCGCATCGAGGGCATGGACACGGAGACATACTCTCTGGCAAAAAAATCCATCAATCGGCCGAGCAGCTGCGGCAGACAGGCATAATCCCCGCTGCTCAGGGAGAGAAGCGCAAGCTCATCAAACCCGGAGGCCTCTATCCCGGCCCGGGCCATCTCCTCGACCATTGCCACCGGCCGCTCCCGCACCGGCCGGTAGATGATTCCGGCCTGGCAGAATCTACAGCCCCGGGTGCAGCCGCGGGCCAGTTCCACCCCCAACCGGTCGTGGACGATCCTGGCCTGGGGAACCAGGGGCCGGTTGGGCCCGGCCGACAGGCCAAGATCAGCCAGCACCCGCCGCCGGACCCGCTCATAGCCCGGCCGCAGCGGCCTGATCTCCAGCAGCTTGCCGGTCCGGTCGTGGACAGGTTTAAAAAATGCAGGGATGTAGACCCCGGCCACCCCGGCCAGACGTTGCAGTACCTCCGGCCGGGGGCTGCCCTGCTTTTTTGCCGCCAGCATAATATCCGCGATCTCGATAATGGCCTCTTCGCCGTCGCCCAGCAGAATGGCATCAAAGAATTCCGCCACCGGCTCCGGATTAAGACTGCCCGAGCCGCCGCCCAGGATCAGCGGATGGGAGCCATCCCGGTCCTGGGCGCGGAACGGAATCCGGGCCAGGTCAAGGATGGTGAGAATATTGGTATAGCAGAGTTCATAGGGCAGGGTGATGCCGATCAGGTCGAACCGGGCCAGGGGCCGCCGGCTCTCCAGGGAAAAAAGCGGGACCCGGCGCCGGCGCAGCAACTCTTCCATGTCAGTATCCGGGGCGTAAACCCGCTCGGCAAGCAAATCGGCCCGGGAGTTGATAATCCGATAGAGAATCTGCAGGCCGTGATGGGACATCCCGATCTCATAGAGGTCGGGAAAGACCAGGGCCAGGCGCAGCCCGGCCTGGTCCCACTCCTTTTTGACCACATTGAACTCATTGCCGAGATACCGGCTCGGTTTCCGCACCAACGGCAACAGTGTATCCAACTCAACCATTAAAAAACTCCGTAAAAAAACCAGCCCCGGCAGCTTATTGTCAGACCCGGGGGGGAGGGGATTGGCGCCGCGGTTCAGGGCCGGTAATCCGCTGGAATCCATTTCACCAGACCGGTCGACGGCCGCCAACTGTTGACAGCACTTCAAACTGCTATTACTTATTGATGGTCATGTAAGAATCTCGATAATTTCACGGTTCCACCAGGTGAAGCTATCCTCTTTGAGACGATATTCCGCAGGGCAGGAGGCAAGCCGGAGTCCGGCGGCTTACCCGGTGAGTGGTTACATTATAAGGATACGGCATGCCCCGATTCTTCCTCTTCATCCTTGTCCAGCTCCTGCTGATCGCCGCTCCCCTCCCCGGCGGCCGGGCAACCGCCGCCGACCTGGTCCTCAAGGAGATCCGTTTCACCAGGCCGAACCGGCAGACCGAGCAGGTTGACTTCAGCCTGACCACCTTCACCAGGCCGAAGATCTTTGGCATCGAGGGGGAGATCCCCCGGGTGGTGTGCGATTTTTCCAGGGCCAGACTGGGAAAGGACGTCAAGCAACATATGGCGGTCAACGGCAAGATAATCAAGGAAATCAGGATCGGCATCCACCTTGAGCCGGATCCCAAGATCAGGGTCGTGCTCGACCTGATTCCCGGCCCGGACTATGATATCCAACAGACCTATTTGATCGACCGCTCGTGCTACAGCGTGACCATCCGCCGGAACAACCACGGAATCACCCTGCCCGGCGGGTTCGGAACGGATCACCCGGTGGTCCTGGACCCCCCCTCGCCGTAACCCCCTTTTCCAGAGGCCCGGCCCGGCCGGCGGACCTGCTACCTGACCTCGACCCGCTCGAAACCGGGCGGCAGGGTAACGACAAAATCCGCTGCAGTCAATCCCGGACCTGCCGGTTCCATGTTCATCATTTCAATAATCAGGGTGGTGTTATGGGGCAGCCTGTTCACGGTAATAATCCCTGGCAATCGGCACTCTTCCCGGCCGACCGGCCGATAGTCTTCATAATGCACATCCAGCAGGGTCTTGCCCTGGTGATTCTCCAGAATGCGCCGCCGGACAAGCCGGGCCGCGGGATCAAAAAGAAGCAGGTTCCGGTTTATTCCATCAGGGGCCGGAAAGGTCAGCCAGTAGCCCTTTCCGGCCGGGTCCCGGCCCAGCACCTCAACCTCTGTTACCGGCGAAACATGCCCGACAAGCCAGGGGAACAGGGGTTGATCGACAAACCCGGCCGGCATGTACCGCTGCACGGTCCTGGACCGTATCGCCCCCTCATACCCCTTGCCCTCGGCCACCAGGACGGTTTGAAAGCGGTGGCCATCGGAGACAAAAACAAGCAGGGGCTGCCCCAGGGGGTTGACCGCGACAAACTTGAGCAGCGATGGCTCGCCGGCCAGGAGATAGCCGGAGATCCGGCCGGTACGCCCCCCGGTCAGGCTGAAGAAAGAGGCGGTCACCGCCACTTCCGCATCAAGACTCGACCCGCAACGATGGTTGCCCGCGGCGGCAAAGGCAGCGGCCACGGCCCGGCCCTCCCGGGCGGGCGGTCTTTCAAACTTCGGCTGAAAGCCGGCACACCCGGCGAGCAGCAGGAGAAACCCCGGCAAAAACAGGGCAAGGGCCGGTTGCCCTCTCTTGCGCCAACTCACCGGCCCTGTCTCAATTTCTCGAGCTTGTCCCGGAGCCGCGCCTTCATTTTCCGGTCCTGGCAAAGCCCTTCCGCCTTTTCAAAAACCGCCCGGGCGTCGTCTCTCCGGTCCAGTCTGAGATAGATGTCGCCGAGATGTTCAAGGATCAGCGGATCATCTCCGCTCATCTGCACCGCCTTTTCCAACTCAACCACGGCCCGCTCCATATCGCCGAGCCTGAAGTAGACCCAGCCGAGGCTGTCCCGGATATAGCCGTCAGCCGGGCTCAGGGCCACGGCTTTTTTAATGTACTCCAGGGCCTGCTGAAGTTTTATTCCCTGATCAGCCCAGGTGTAGCCGATGTAGTTGAGCGCGGCGCTGTTTTCCGGGTCCAGGCCCAGGACGATCTCCATTCTGGCAAAGGCGCCCTCCTTGTCGCCGATCTGGTCAAGGAACAGCCCGTACTCGTACTGCAAATCCGCATTGTCCGGAAAGAGGGCCAGGGCCTGGTCAAGCACCTGCCGGGCCTGGTCAACCCGGCCCTCCTCCCGGTAGAGGGTGGCGAGCATTATTGAAAAACCCATCCGCCGGAGGGCCGGGTCATCCACCTGCTTCTCCAGGGTCCTGATCGCCTCTTCCCTTTTCTCCTCGCCCCACAGAATCCGGACAATGGTCATCACGCTTTCTTCGTATTCCCGGGCCGCCGGCGGGATCAGGGCCAGCAGTTGCCGGGCCCGGCTGCTGTCACCGTTTTCCTGATAGGCAAGGGCCAGAAAAAAACGGACCGAGTTCCGCTTCGGATCATCGGCCAGCAGGCCGGAAAGGATCTCAATGGCCTGGGCATACTTTTTGCGGGCAAAGAGAAGCCGGCTGATGGAGATTTCCACCTGTTCGGGGTTGGCGGTAACCTCTCGTAACAGCCGCAACTCGGTCAAGGCCTGGCCGGTCCGGTCCGCGGCAAGCAGGGCGTTGATCAACCGGAGACGGACAGACTCCCGGCCCTCATCCTCCGCCAGGATCCGGCGGTACAACCGGATGGCGGGATCATACCTGTCAAGTTGTTCATACAAGCCGGCCAGTTCAACGGCCAGGGGCGCCGACCAGTGGAGTTCCAGGGCCTTGCGGTAGGCGGCAACCGCCTCCGGCAGGGCGTGCTGCCGGCGGTACAGCCGGCCGAGATTATAATAACCCAGGGAAGGATCACCGCCGCCCCGGATCAACCGGTCCAGCAGATCCCGGGCCTTGGCAAACTTCTGCTCCCGGGCATAGAGAGAGGCGAGCATGAGCAGGGCCTGCTCATCCTCCTTGATCCGCAGCAGTTCCCGGTACTCGGCCACTGCCGCCGCATCATCGCCCGTGGCCGCATAGAGTCCGGCCAGCAACCGGCGCGCCTCAATATCCCCGGGTTTCCTCTTCACCACCTTGCGTAGCCACCCCATGGCCTCCTGGTTCCGATCCATCTTGATCAGCAGGGTGGCCAGGGTCCGCATGGTCTCAATATTCCCGTCATCGCAGAGCAGGAGTTTTTCATAGGCCTCCAGGGCCTCCTCGTAGCGATGATCGTTTTCCGCGGATTTACCCCACAGGAAATGAAAATAGGCGCAACCGCGATCCACGCTCGTATCAACGGCCGTATCCTCGGATGGTGCAGACCCATGCCCACTGTCCAGGACCCCGGGCCCGGGAGTGCAGCCAGTGTTCAACATCACCAGGCAAAGGCCCAGCCCGATCCATTGAATAACGGGCCAGCCGCGATTAACCGAAAATCCGTCCATGTTCCCCTGTCCCAGGATAAAAAATAATCTTCCTCACCCAAACAGCAAAAATCCGCTCACCCCTTGAAAAGCGCTTCCACCTGTTGCAACACCTCGTCATGCACCCCGGCAACGGAACGGCTAGCGTCCAGCCGTTGGATATGGTCGCCTTGCAACCGGTTAAAAACCGTGGCCACCCGGGCAAGGGACTCCTCCTGCTCAAAGGCGTTGAGTTCCTCGTTGCGTGAATTTCTGATCCGATCAATACCCTGGGCCGGATCAAGCTCCAGCAGGAGGACCAGATCCGGCCGCGGGGCAAACTCCTCGTTCCTGCGGATGATCTCCTCCGGGTCCAGGCCGGCCGCCCCCTGGTACGCGGCGGTGGAGTAGTAATAGCGATCGGTTATCACCACCTTGCCGTCCCCCAGGGCCGGCAGAATCACCTCGTCAACGTGCTGGCGGCGATCAGCGACAAACAGTTCCATCTCCTCCTGCCGGGACACGGAATTCCGATCGCTGTAAAGCCTGCGGATCCGCTGTCCGAACGGTCCGTCGGTGGGCTCGCGGGTCATGACCACCCGGTGGCCGCGCCGGATCAACTCCTCGGCCAGCAGCCGTACCTGGGTCGACTTGCCGGTGCCGTCAATACCCTCAAAGGCGATCAACCGGCCGGGCCAATGATTTGTTTTGAGCGCCATATCCTCTTGTTGTAACCGTTCACCAGGGGCTACAAATTTACGGAAACCACCGGCCTGTAAGCGTTTACCAGTGCCACGGATTCGTGCAAGCAGGCCGGCGAATCTATAGTATGCCTATGTGAGCCGGCCTGATCGTGCGAAGATGGGGTGCTGGTGAACGCTTACCTCTTGTTTTGTTGCAGGGCTCAAGGAAAATCATACCCTGAGCCACCGCAATCGCTACATATTTTTTCCGTCCCCTGTCATCTGTCTTCTGTCATCTGACTTCTGGAACTAACGATATCCTCGGCCAGACCATAGGCCGCGGCCAGGCTGGACGGATCGGCCTTGCCCTGGCCGGCGATATCGTAGGCAGTACCGTGATCCACCGAGGTCCGCACCAGGGGCAGGCCGATTGTAACGTTCACCCCGTCGACAAAATGAAGCAGCTTGAACGGGATCAGACCCTGATCGTGATACATGCAGACCACTGCGTCGAAATCACCGGCCCCGGCCCGGTGAAACACGGTATCCGGCGGAAAAGGTCCGCTGACCGCCAACCCCGATGCCTCGGCCGCGGCAATTGCCGGCCCGATAATCCGCTCCTCCTCATCGCCGAACAGCCCACTCTCCCCGGCATGGGGATTGAGTCCGGCCACCGCGACCCGGGGGGCGCGAATCCCGAAATCCTGTTTCAAGGAACGACCGGTGAGCATGATCACCCGCAATACCTCCTCCCGGGTCAACAAGGCGGGTACCGCGCCCAGGGCCACATGGATGGTCACCAGGGTGACCCTGAGCCGGCTGCCGGCCATCATCATCGCATAATCAGAGACCCGGCAGAGCGAGGCCAGCATCTCGGTATGTCCGGAAAAGGGATAGCCGCCCAGCCGCAGTCCGGTCTTGGTGATCGGACAGGTGGTGATCGCGGCCAGGGTATCATTCTGAACAAGCCGGACCGCCTCCTGGATATAGCGGCCCATGGCCCGGCCGGTTTCCAGGGTCGGCCGGCCCGGGCCCAGGGACGAGGGCTCGAGCCGGGATAGTTCAAGGACCGCCACTGTGCCCGGTGCTTGCAGGGCCGCTCTGGTCGGGCTCCAGGGCACGATTTCAAGCCCCAGGGAAAGGGCCCGGGCAGTACGGGCAAGCACCCCGGGATCACCCAGCACCACGGGTTGAAAAGAAGTTGGTTGAGGAGCGGCTTTAAGAAATTTTAGAATAATCTCCGGGCCGATGCCCACGGGACAGCCCATGGTAATACCGATGTAGCGGGGATCTGCCATAATGCGTTACCTGCGGGTAAAGGGGTGGTGGCCCGGTTGTCAGCCAAGGCCCTGATCAAAGGCGTTTCTGACCAGTTCGATCCGGACCGGACCGGCCGTTGGTCCTGTTCCGCCGGTCATCAGGACCCCGACCACATCAAAACGGACCGGGCGGTTACGCAGCCCCTTGCGGCCCAGGTACTCCAGGGCCGCCTTGACCAACTGCCGTTGCTTGCGCACGGTTACCGCCTCCAGGGGTCCGCCGAAGCCGACCCCGGTCCTGGTCTTGACCTCGACAAAGACCAGGACCGGGCCATCCCTTGCCACAATATCGAGTTCACCGGTGCTGAGCCGGCAGTTGCGCTCCAGAATCCGGTAGCCCAGACCGCGGAGATGGGCTGCTGCCAATTCCTCCCCTTTTTTGCCCAGCGCGATTCTCGCTTCGCTCATCGGCCTGATGGCTCCATTGGTTCCGGCAGCAGGATAATCCCTTATCTGAAGTGTTCACCAGCACCCGGTCTTCGCACGATCAGGCCGGCTCACATAGGCATACCATGGGTTCGCCGGCCGGCTAACCGCCGGTCACCCCCTTGAAACTGCGCCGGTGGACAGCGCAGGGGCCGTGTTCCCGGAGGGCCCGGCGGTGTTCGGCCGTGGGATATCCCTTGTTGCCGGAAAAATTGTATACCGGGAACTGATGATGCAGGGCATGCATCAGATCGTCACGAAACACCTTGGCGGCAATGGAGGCCGCGGCAATGGAAGCGCTCTTTGACTCGCCCTTGATCAGACTCTTCTGGGGAATGGCGATGGGGACTGGAAACTTTCCGTCCACCAGCAGGAAATCAGGCAGGCAGGGCATGGCGGACACGGCCCGTTTCATGGCCAGGAGCGAGGCCTGGAGGATATTGATCCGGTCTATCTCCTCCTCAGTGGCCATGCCGATGGCAACCACGGCCCCGATCCGGTCCAGTTCCAGACGCAGACGGGACCGGACCGGGGCGCTTATCTTTTTTGAATCAACAAATTCCCGGTAATCACAGGGTACCGGGAGGACCACCCCGGCCGCGACCACCGGCCCGGCCAGGGGGCCGCGGCCCACCTCGTCCAGGCCGGCAACCAGCGCATAGCCCTGTTGCCGCAGCTCTCTTTCCAGGGAAAAAGGATCGTGCTCAGGGTCGGACCACAGTTTTCTCGATACCGGCCTCTGCACGCGCGCACCTCCCCCTAACGGCGACCCCTCTCCTTGATCCTGGCGGCCTTGCCGCTCCGCTCCCGCAGGTAAAAGAGTCGCGAACGGCGGACCTTGCCGCGGGTGACCACCTCGACCTTCTCCACCCGGGGTGAATGCAGGGGGAAGGTCTTTTCCACCCCCACGCCGTGGGAGACCTTGCGCACTGTGAAGGCAGCGCCCATCATCCCGCGCTTGCGGCGGATCACCACCCCTTCAAAGACCTGGATCCGCTCCTTGTTGCCCTCAATGATCCTGATATGAACCCGCACCGTGTCACCGGCCCGGAATTCAGGCATATCAAAACGCATCTGCTCTCTTTCGATCTGTTCGATAATCGTGCTCATTTTCCCTTGATTTTCGAATCCCGGCCCGCTTCCAAAGCTGACCGCCGATCCGAAGGGCGCCTCCATCCCGCCCGCTATTATTGTTTTGATAAGACCTATAGGACGTATGTGACCGATAAGACCTATTATAACTCACGTTCGACGAATGTTATTTACTGTTCACTGTCAGCGTCCCGGCCCAGGAGCCGGTCCAGGACAATGGCCGCGGCGGACCGCACCGAGAGATGGTTGTACTGGTTGTCGCCCCTGACCGGCGGCAGGCTGGCGTCAACACCATCGAGTACCTCCGGGTGGAGCCCCCAGGCCGTGCCGAAAAGGATCAACAGGCTGGCCCCGCTGGCAAGCCGCTCCCGCATCCGGGCATAGGACCAAGTCAAATCCCCGGGCCGGGCCCCGGTGGAAACGACCAGGGGCCGTTCCTGCCATTTCCCGGTCACCTGTTCGTACAACTCATCAAGATCGCTGCATAAACGAACCAGGGCCAGGGCCTCGGCCCGATCGGTGTCGGCCCGGCCGCCGGCACCGGCGAGCCAGTGATCGAGCAGTTCCCGGCACAACCGCTGCTGGTCCGCATAGGGGGTCACCACGTAAAAGGTATCGACCCCAAAGGTCTTTGCCGCCCTGGCAATATCGTGCAGATCAAGGTTGGTGACCGCCGAGCCGATGGTCTCCCCGTTCCTGTTGAGCACCGGGTAATGCACCAACGCCAGGTCGACCCTGGGCCGCTTCTTTTCCGACCCTGCCATTTCTAGCGGTCCCGGGTCCGGCAATTTTCCATCAGGGCGGTCAACAGGCCGTTCTCCTTTAATATCTGCAACTCCTCGCTGGTAAAATCAACCGAGGCCAGCAGTTCCGGCCGCCTCTCCAGGGTCGCCCGTACCGAGGCCAGCAGCCGCCAGCGGGCAATCGCCCGATGGTCGCCGCTCAACAACACCTCCGGCACCTCGTCTCCGGCAAAGACCCTCGGCCTGGTGTACTGCGGGTTCTTCAACAACCCGCGGCTGAAGCTGTCCCGGGTCGCTGATTCCTCGCAGCCCAGCACCCCGGGCAACAACCGGGTAACGGAATCAACCAGGACCAGGGCCGCCAGTTCCCCGCCGGTGAGGATATAATCGCCGATGGAGATCTCCTGGTCCACATAGCGGGTCCGGATCCGTTCATCCACCCCCTCGTAACGGCCACAGACCAGGACCAGGTGTTTTTTCGCTGCCAGTTCCCGGGCCACGGCCTGGGTATAAGGCCGGCCCTGGGGGGAAAGCAGGATCACATGGCCGCCGGGGGCCTGTGACTCGACCTTTTCCAGGGCCGCGGCAATGGGCTCCGGTTTCATCACCATCCCCTCGCCGCCGCCAAAGGGCCGGTCATCGGTCATTGCCTGCTTGTCCGTGGCAAAGTCCCGGATATTGTGGGTTACCACCGAAATCCTGCCGCTGGCCAGGGACCGCCGGATGATCCCCTCCCTTAACGGCGACTCCAGCAGCTGGGGAAAAATGGTCAGGATATCAAAACGCATCAATGCCATCCTTCACCGGCCAATAATCCACGCAAACCGCAACAGCCGGACTCAGATCAGTCGCGTAAACATTCAGTAAACCCCCTCCTGTCGGGAAAGGGGTCTTCTTCTACCAACGGCCGCTCCATTGAGAAGGGCCGGCTGTTCATAAACAGGCTATCAAGCAGGAACTCGCTTCGCCGCGGCGGCG
>JAKITW010000073.1 GCA_021647905.1 Desulfobacterales bacterium
TCGCCCATTTTGGCCTGCTCGAATAGCACCAGTATGCTTCGCAGTCCCAAATGAACGAATCTAAGCCACTGGTGAACGCTTACGGGCATGAGATTACCATAAATCCGTACCCCCGGTGAACGGTTACGTTTATGAACAGCCGGCCCTTCTCAATGGAGCGGCCGTTGGTAGAAGAAGACCCCTTTCCCGACAGGAGGGGGTTTACTGAATGTTTACAATGAAAGGCGTCACTCCGGCACGGCAAGGCCGGCGCTTGATGGCGATTTTCATATAAAGGTGTCTGGCATCTCGAACGCTATTCGGCAGGCCCGGCGTTGGAAAAAGGCAGGATGATCATTTAATCATCCTGAGATTATAGTTAAGGAGACCTCGAATCATGGAAGTTATACTGAAAAAAACCGTTGATACCCTGGGCGAGGAAGGCGACATCGTCAATGTTAAGCCTGGTTATGCCCGCAACTATCTCCTTCCGCAACAGATCGCGGCAGAGGCGAACAAGGCCAACCTGGCCATTCTCAACCAGGGAAAGGCGGCCATTGAAGCGCGCAAGCAACGGCAGCGCGACCAGGCCGAGGCCCTTTCGAGGAAACTGTCCGGCACCGTGCTCACCATTGCCCATCGGGTCGGTGAAGAGGACAAGCTCTTCGGCTCGGTCACTGTGGCTGATATTGCCGAGAAACTCGCTGAACTCGGGGTGGAGTTGGATAGAAAAAAAATCATCCTGGCCGATCCGATCAAGTCCATCGGCGACACCGAGGTCCCGGTCAAGGTCGGTTTCCAGATGACCACCGAGATTACGGTCCGGGTCGTGCCGCTGGAAGCAGAGTAAGTCCCCCCGGCAGGCCCGCGCTCCCAAGGTGGCTGTGATCCCGGGCCGATCTCGGCATGGCGGGACCGCCACCTTTTTTTTTACAAAAAGAACAATTCCGGGACCATGGAAACAGGAACCAAAGCCATTTCCTCGTTGCACCGACTTCCGCCCCAGAATCTGGAGGCGGAACAATGTGTTCTCGGTTCCGTCCTCCTGCAGAAAGGGGCCCTGGTCAAGGTTCTGCAAGTCCTTGTGCCGGAAGATTTTTACCGGGACTCCCACAAGGCGGTCTTTTCCGCCATGGTGGCCCTGTTCGAGAAAAATGAGCCCCAGGATCTGATCACGGTCACCAATATCCTCCGGGACTGGAACAAGCTGGACCAGGTAGGCGGGCCCGCCTACCTGGCCTCGCTCACCGATATCGTGCCAATGTCGGCCAATATCGTCCACTACGGCAAGATCATCCAGCAGAAGGCCATTCTCCGCCGGCTGATCCAGGTTTCCACTGAGATCGCGGCCCGCTGCTATGACGAGCAGGGCGATATCGACAACCTGGTGGACGAGGCGGAACAGCATATCTTCGAGATCTCCCGTTCCAAGAGCGGCCAGGCCTTCCAGCCATTGAGCAAGATCATCCCGCTCACCTTCAAACACATTGAAAAACTTGCCGAACGTAAGGAATTGATCACCGGAGTGCCCAGCGGCTACGACGAGTTCGACAAGATGACCGCCGGGCTCCAGCCCTCGGACCTGATCATTGTGGCGGCCCGGCCCAGCATGGGCAAGACCGCCCTGGCGATGAACATCGCCCAGAACGCCTCCATGTTGAGCAAGGTTCCAGTGGCGATCTTCAGTCTGGAGATGTCCAAGGAGCAGTTGGCCATGCGGTTGCTCTGCTCGGTTAGCCGGGTGGACTCCCAGCGGCTGCGCACCGGCTTTCTCAAGGACTCCGACTGGCCCAAGCTGACCCGGGCCAGCGGCATGCTCGAGGATGCGCCGATCCATATCGATGATACCCCGGCCATCACCGTACTGGAGATGCGGGCCAAGTGCCGGCGGCTGAAATCCGAGCACGATATCGGTCTGGTGGTGGTGGACTATCTCCAGCTGATGCGCGGCCGGGCCGCGGCCGAGCGACGGGAACAGGAGATCAGCGAGATCTCCCGCTCCCTCAAGGCGATGGCCAAGGAGCTTAACCTCCCGGTCATTGCCCTGTCCCAGCTCAACCGGAGCCTGGAGTCAAGGCCCAACAAACGGCCGCAGCTCTCCGACCTCCGGGAGTCCGGGGCCATTGAGCAGGATGCCGATCTCATCTGCTTCATCTACCGGGACGAGATCTATAACCAGGCCGAGGACAACCCCAAACGCGGCATTGCCGAAATCATCATCGGCAAACAACGGAACGGGCCAACCGGTAAATTTGAACTGACCTTTATGAAGGAAATCACAACCTTTGAAAATCGCGCCTACCAGGAGCCGCCGCCGGGATACAAGGGTGAATCCGGATAAACGGAAAGCGACCCCTGCCGTACCGAACAACCTTTTCTTCCAAAGGCATCAAGGACTGCACCATGGGCAACAGCACCACCTCTGGAAAACAACGCTACGACTTCAAGACCATTGAGGCCAAATGGCAGGCCCGCTGGGCCCGGGAAAAGACCTTCAGGGCGGACGAGGACCCGGCCCGGCCCAAGTACTACCTGCTGGAGATGTTCCCCTACCCTTCGGGCAAGATCCATATGGGTCATGTCCGCAACTACAGTATCGGCGACGTGATCGCCCGCTATAAAAGAATGCGCGGCTTCAACGTGCTCCACCCCATGGGCTGGGACGCCTTTGGACTGCCGGCTGAAAACGCGGCGATCAAACACAATACCCATCCGGCTGAATGGACCTATGCCAATATCAACGAGATGAAGGTCCAGCTCAAGGGGATGGGTTTCAGCTATGACTGGGACCGGGAAATGGCCACCTGCCACCCGGGATACTATCGCTGGGAACAACTGTTCTTCATCCGGATGTACGAGAAGGGGCTGGCCTACCGCAGGATGACCACGGTCAACTGGTGCGAGTCCTGCCGGACCGTGCTGGCCAACGAACAGGTAATCGACGGGTCCTGCTGGCGCTGCGACAGCCAGGTGGCGCCGCGCCGGATGCACGGCTGGTTTCTCAAGATCACCGACTATGCCGACGAATTGCTGGCCGGCTGCGACACCCTCTCCGGCTGGCCGGAAAAGGTGCTCACCATGCAGCGTAACTGGATCGGCCGGAGCCAGGGCCTGGAAGCGGACTTCCCGGTGCAGGGTTCCGGCGAGTTCTTGAAGATCTTCACCACCCGGCCGGACACGGTGTTCGGGGTCACCTTCATGTCCATCGCCCCGGAACACCCGCTGGTTGGCCTGAGCCGGGGAACGGATCAGGAAGAACAGGTTGCCGGATTCGTCCACCAGACCCGGCTGGCGCTGCAGCGAAAAGACCCGCAAGAGGAACTGGAAAAGGAGGGGGTCTTTCTCGGCCGTTACTGCATCAACCCCTTTACCGGCGAGAAGATCCCGATCTATGTGGCCAACTTCGTGCTGATGGAATACGGCACCGGCGCGGTGATGGCAGTGCCGGCCCATGACCAGCGAGACTTCGAGTTTGCCGCCAGGTACGGGCTGCCGGTCAGGGTGGTGGTCCGGCCGCCTGATGAAGAATCAAGCCCGGACACCATGACCGCGGCCTATGAGGAACCCGGCATCCTGACCAATTCCGGCCGCTTCTCCGGTCTGCCGTCGGCCGAGGCCAAGGCGGCGATCATCGATGATGCCGAGAGCAAGGGTTTTGGCCGGGCCCGCACCACCTACCGGCTGCGGGACTGGGGCATCTCCAGACAACGTTTCTGGGGCACGCCGATCCCGATGATCCATTGTAAGACGTGCGGCGTGCAGCCGGAACGGGAGGAGAACCTGCCCGTACTCCTGCCCACTGATATCCAACTGGACCCCAGCGGCCGGTCGCCGCTCCATACCCTTGAATCCTTTTACCAAACCAGCTGTCCGGCCTGCGGTGGCCCGGCCCGGCGGGAGACCGATACCATGGATACCTTTGTGGAATCCTCCTGGTACTTTGCCCGCTACGCCTGCCCGGATTACAGCGACGGCCCCCTGCGCCGGGAGGCGGTGGACCACTGGCTGCCGGTTGATCAGTACATCGGCGGCATCGAGCATGCGATCCTGCACCTGCTCTATGCCCGCTTCTTTACCAAGGCCCTGCGCGATCTCGGCTATCTCTCCGTGGACGAGCCCTTTGCCAATCTGCTCACCCAGGGGATGGTGATCAAGGACGGCGCCAAGATGTCCAAGTCCAAGGGCAACGTGGTGGATCCCAATAAATTGATCAGAAAATACGGGGCCGACACCGTCCGCCTGTTCAGCCTGTTCGCGGCCCCGCCGGAGCGGGACCTGGAATGGAGCGCCAAGGGGGTCGAAGGGGCCTTCCGTTTCCTGAACCGGGTATTCCGGCTCATCCAGGGGCATCTTGACCTGTTTAAGGCCGAGACAGCGCCCCTGCCCGTTGAGATGAACGAGGCCAGCCGGACCCTGCACCGGAAGACCCACCAGACCATCCGCAAGGTCAGCAATGACATGGATGATGACTTTCACTTTAACACCGCGATCAGCGCGATGATGGAACTGGTCAACACCCTGGGCTCCCTGACCGGAAACAATACCCCGGAGCGGGCCGCTGTTGACCCGGCCGTCACCCGCCAGGCCCTGGAAACATTGCTGTTGCTGCTTGCACCCATTGTCCCCCATTTCAGCGAGGAGTTCTGGGAGGCCACCGGCCATACCAGGCCGCTGACCGCGCAGCCCTGGCCGGAGTTCGATGCCCTGGCGGCCAGGGAAGAGGAGCTTACCATTGTCCTGCAGGTAAACGGCAAGGTGCGCAGCCGGTTGCTGGTGGCGCCGGGGATCACCGAGGCGCGGATCAAGGAAATGGCCCTGGCCGACGGCAAGGTACAGAAGTTCCTGGCCGGCAAAGAGGTCAGAAAAATCATCGTGGTCAAGAACAGGCTGGTCAACCTGGTCGCCTGAGCCGGACCGCGGAGAAAACATTCCCAGGGGAACACGCCGTGCATAATCGCCATCTTGCCTTTCTGATTCTGCTTCTGGTCCCGCTTCTGCTCTTTTCCGGATGCGGCTACCGCAATCCGTACCTCGGCAGCGGCGACTTCTCCCGGTCCTGGCAGACCCTGCACCTGCCTGTCTGGGCCAACCGGACCAACCAACTGGGACTGGAATCCACCTTCCAGCGCAGCCTGCATGGTTGGTTCAAGCGGGCCTCAAGGATCCAAATCGTTCCCCCTGGGGACAATGCCGACCTGGTGCTGGAGGGTGAAATCCTGGCCATCTCCCTGCCCGGCGCCGCCTTTGACGCCAACAACCAGGCCCGGGAGGTGTCGGCCACCCTTGTTGTCCGCTACGCCCTGCGGGATGCCGGCAGCGGCGCGATCCTCTGGCAGGAGGACCGGCAACCGCTGAACCGGTCCTATGCCATCGGGGCAACGCCGGCCGCCACCCTGGACAACCGCCGCAACGCCCTGGCCATCCTGGCCGACGAGCTGGCGGAAAGGATCTACGAACGAACCATGGACACGGTGGTTCAGAGGACGGATGACAGAGGACAGAGGACAGAGAACTGAGGATGAAGATCGGCGATCTCTCCCTGGGCAGCCCCTTTGTCCTTGCCCCCCTGGCCGGGTATACCGACCTGCCCTTCCGGCTCCTGTGCCGGGAATACGGCGCCGGCCTCTGTTTTTCGGAGATGATCAGCTGCCACGGCCTGGTCTTTGGCCAGAAGAACACCCTGGCCATGCTGGCCACGGTTGAGGCCGAGCGGCCGGTGGCCTTCCAGCTCTTTGGCGCTGAACCCGAAATCATGGGCAAGGCCGCGGCCATCCTGTCCGATCTCCCCATTGACATGATCGACATCAACATGGGCTGCCCGGTTAAAAAGGTGACCAGAAAGGGGGCCGGCGCCGCGCTGATGCGCAACCCGAAGCTGGCCGCAAAAATTATCAGCGCGGTCCGCGCCAACAGCAGGCTGCCGATAAGCGTCAAGATCAGGAGCGGCTGCAACGAGTCAATGAAAACCGCGCCGGATTTTGCCCGGATGGCCGAAGATGCCGGGGCCCGGCTGGTCACTATCCACGGCCGCACCTGGTCCCAGGGCTTTTCCGGCCGGGCCGACTGGCGGATAATCGCCGCGGTAAAACAGGCGGTCTCAATACCGGTGATCGGCAACGGCGATATTCATTGCCGTCAAGACGGCCTGGCGATGATCGAGCAGACCGGCTGCGACGGGGTGATGGTCGGCCGGGCCGCCCTGGGCAACCCCTGGATCTTTTCTTCCCGGGACCGGCCGGACACCCTGTCCCTTCGCCTGTCCGGGTTGCACCGCCATCTTGAACTGGCAGCCCGATACCTGGATGTTGACCGAAAACTGGCCGGCCTGAAAAATCATGCCGGTCGATATCTGAAAGAGATCCCCAAAAGCGCCGGGATGCGGCGCAGGATATATGGGGCCCGGAGCTTTGCCGAACTTCTGGAACTCTCCGCCCCTTGCGGACGACTCGCCAGCGGCTGACCACGGGGACTGTGTAACCGTTCCCCCTTAACTTTTCCCGCAAAACATACTATATGGGTATCTGAACGGTTACGGCGTAATAATAATTTCCGGGAAAATGATGAACCAGCACAGCTCCAGATCCCCCCTTTCCCAACCAGCCGTTCTCAGCATCTTCCTGCTGTCCGCACTTTTTTTTATTACATCTCTCTTCCCTGCCATTGCCCTGGCCTGGCGAATGGAGGCCGGGGAAATAACCCTGCCGGCGGTCAGCACCGGCTCCACCTCCTTCAGCACCGTCTCCCTGCAACAGACATATGCAACCACCCCGCTTATCTTCATCCTTCCCGCGGCGGAGAACTCCCGCCCCGCGGCGGTCCGGGTCCGGAACGTCACCACCACCGGCTTTGAGGCGGCCCAGGTGGAGCCACCCAACGAGGACGGCAGCCAGCCGGCGACAACGGTCCATTACCTTGCCGTGGAAGCAGGGCTGAACCAGCTGCCGGACGGCACCGTCCTGGAGGCCGGCACCCTGTCCACCACCTCCTATCAGGGCAAAAATCTATCCGGCACCGGCTGGGACACGGTTAGTTTCAGCAGCGGCTTCAGCGCCGCGCCGGCCATCCTGGCCCAGATTCAGACCATGAACAACGAGTCCGCCGGGGTACCCGGGGCCGCCTCGGTGCCATGGATGACCACCACCATCCAGTCGGTCACCACAACCGGTTTCCAACTGGCCCTGGAGCGGGCGGAAACATCCACCGGCTCGGTGGGCAGCGTTGAGACCATTGCCTATCTTGCCGTCCGGAACGGCGCCAACGGCAGTTTCACCGACAACGGCGGCTCCAGCGTCACCTACGAGGCCCTGGTCTCGTCCGATGCGATCACCGGCAACTGCACCTGGGTCAACTTCGCCAACAGCTACAGCCCCATCCCCCTGGTGATCGGTACCCAGAACAGGCGCGACGGCGGCGATGGCGGCTGGCTCAGGCGATGCGGCAGCCCCAATATCGAGTCCAGCCGGATAAGTCTGGAGATTGACGAGGATCTGCTGGACGGCGAAAGAGACCACACGACTGAAAGCGCGGGGATCCTGGTTTTTTCCCGGTCCTTTAACGCCTCGTTCTCGGTGTTGACCAGGATTGCTGATTATCATCTTGACGAGTGCGATTATACAACCGGCCCGGCCAGCGATGATACCGGCAATTACCCCGGCACCTACTCCGGCAGCGTGACCTCAACCGAGGACCCCGGCGGGACCTGCCGGGTGGGCAGCTTCAGCGGCGGGGCCGTGGATCTGACCGGACTGCCGGTCTCGACCACGGCCGGCGACCAGACCACGGTCAGTTTCTGGATGAACTGGGACGGCAGCAACAGCGTGATGCCATTCGGCTGGAACCGATACGATCTCTGGCTCACCAGCGACCGGTTCGGGTTCAACACCTTTAACAGCGATGTGTACGGGATCTCCAACGCCACCGCCACCCTGGCCAACGGCTGGCACCATATCGTCGCGGTGTTCACCAATGGCGACGTCAGCCTGAACAAGCTGTACATCGACGGCGTGGCCCGGGCCATCAGTCAGGTGCAGGGCTCGCCCAACAACGGCAACGCCTATGTCAATGCCGGGGCCAGGATCGGCGGGGTGACATCAACCTCCAGCTATCGCTTCTCCGGGATGCTCGACGAGGTGATGATCTTTACCGGGGAACTGCCGGCCGCGGAAATCGCCACCATCTATGCCAACCAGCTGGCAGACAACAACTATGACGGCAGCTCCAGGAGCTGCGCCATCTGCACCACGGTCCGGGCTGATTATCATTTTGACCAGTGCGCCTGGAACGGTACGGCCGGCGAGGTGGTTGACTCCGGGGGCAACAACTATCACGGGGTTGCCAATAACGCCACCACCTCCACCACGGCCAGGTTCTGCCGGGCCGGCGATTTCACCGCCGACTCCATCACTGATTATGTCGGCCTGGACAACCGGGCCGCGGACGGGCTTACCGACTTCACGGTCTCGGCCTGGATCAAAACCGGTAACAGCGGTTCCCAGGCCATTCTCTCCGGGGCCAACTCCGCCCAGGCCAACGAGATGCTGATGTGGCTCAACAGCAGCACGCAATTCATGCCCTTTATCAAGGGAAGCTCAGCCACGATCGCTATCAGCGATATCGCGGATAACGCCTGGCACCACCTGGTCTGGACCCGGAGCGGGACCAGCAACTGCATCTACCGGGACGGCGCGTTGCAGGGCTGCGCGGCCATCGGCACAACCGCTGCTGTTGCCATTGACCCGGGCGGGCTGATCATCGGCCAGGAACAGGACAGCGTTGGCAACGGATTTGCCATCAGCCAGGATTTCGAGGGTTATATCGACCAGGTGCGGATCTACAACGGTGAACTGAGCGGGACCGAGGTGGCCACCCTGTACGCCGAGACCCAGGACCAATGCCCCTCCTGCGTCAGCCCGGCCGCTGAATGGCGGTTCGACGAGTGTTCCTGGAACGGCACCAGCGGTGAGGTGATCGATGCCCAGGGCTCCCTGCACGGGACCAGGGCCGGTAATGCCGATACCATTGCCAGCGGCAAACTCTGCCGGGCCGGCACCTTTGACGGGATCGGCGATTATGTTGACATGGGCGATATTCTCAACACGGTCTTTGGTTCCACCAGCAACGCCTTTACCATCACCGCCTGGTTGAAACCCACCGTTCTCACCGCCGGAGTAACCAACCACCAGACCGCCAACACCTTTATTGCCAAGGCTTCGGATCTCTATAACGACAATATCGAGATCGGGGTCAACCCCAACGGCACCCTGCATCTCTATCTCGATACCCAGGGCCGGGACTCATACGCCGACCTCGGGGTTGCCGGCGCCATCCAGACCGGTCAGTGGACCTTTGTGGCAATCACCTATGACAACGGCACGGTGACCGCCACCATCAACGACACCACCTACACCGACACCACCACCTGGAGCGGCGGCGGCAATATTGACAACGCTGCCAACAGTCCCTTCACCGTGGGCGCCTCCCTTCATATTGACAATTATTTCACCGGCGAGGTGGATGAGGTCCGGGTTTACCCGGCCAGCCTCGATGCAGCGGCCCTGGCCGCGATCAAGGCCGAGACCAGGAGTTCCTGTACTTCATGCAGCATTCCCGTGGCTGATTATCATCTTGACGAATGCGATTTTAGCAGCGGCCAGGTCATCGACTCGACCGGCAACTACCATGGCAGCCCCACTGGCACCGTTACCACCAGCGAGGATCCCGGCCGGACCTGCCGGGTGGGCAGCTTCAGCGGCGGGGCCGTGGATCTGACCGGACTGCCGGTCTCGACCACGGCCGGCGACCAGACCACGGTCAGTTTCTGGATGAACTGGGACGGCAGCAACAGCGTGATGCCATTCGGCTGGAACCGATACGATCTCTGGCTCACCAGCGACCGGTTCGGGTTCAACACCTTTAACAGCGACGTGTACGGGATCTCCAACGCCACCGCCACCCTGGCCAACGGCTGGCACCATATCGTCGCGGTGTTCACCAATGGCGACGTCAGCCTGAACAAGCTGTACATCGACGGCGTGGCCCGGGCCATCAGTCAGCTGCAGGGCTCGCCCAACAACGGCAACGCCTATGTCAATGCCGGGGCCAGGATCGGCGGGGCGACCTCCAACTCCGGGTATCGCTTCTCCGGGATGCTCGACGAGGTGATGATCTTTACCGGGGAACTGCCGGCCGCGGAAATCGCCACCATCTATGCCAACCAGCTGGCCGGCAACAACTATGACGGCACGGCCAGGAGCTGCCCCTGCGGGCTTGTCTCGGTGGATCATTACGCCATCTCCCATGACGCCACCGGCATCACCTGCCTGGCCGACCCGATCACCATCACCGCTCATGACGTCGCCCATGGCGCGGTTGCCCCGGCCAACAGCACGGTGATCACCCTGTCCACCTCCACCGGCCGCGGCACCTGGGCCCGGGTAGTGACCGGTTCCGGCAGCTTGAACGATCCCGTTCCGGGCGACGGCGGGGGAACCTATACCTTTCCGGGCAGCGAAAGCAACGTTGTTCTGGCCTTCAACTATACCAACCCGGCTGGTGATCCCGAGTCAGTCAACTTCAATATCAGCGATGGCACCAACAGCGAGGACCCCTCCGAGGACAGCAGCATCGTTTTTGCCTCGTCCGGTTTCCGGTTCTACAACGACAGCGACGCCAACACAACGATCCCGACCCAGATCGCGGGCAAGGACTCGGATATTGCGCCCAACGCCAGGACCATCAGCCTGCAGGCGATCCGGACCTCGGATGACGATCCCACCGTCTGCCAGCCGATCTTTGCCAGCGGCTCTGATGTCAGCGTGCAACTGGGGGCTGAATGCCTCGCTCCGGCCGGCTGCAGCGGCAACCAGGTCAGGGTGATCAACAACGCGGTGACCACCGCCATCACCACCAGCAATGACAACGGCGGCGCAGGCGCTGCCGGCTACACCCCGGTAAGTTTGCGGTTCGGGGCCGGCTCCAAGGCGACCCTGGCCCACAACTATCCCGATGCCGGCCGGATCCAGCTCCATGCCCGCTATAACATCCCCCTGGACAACGGCAGCCCCTCGGGCAAGTACATGACCGGCTCCAGCAATTCCTTTGTAACCCGGCCGGCCGGGCTCTGCGTGTACAGCAACGACATTGATGCGGACTGCGCCGCGGGCGACGGCACATGTTCCAAGTTCAAAAAGGCCGGCACCAGCTTCAACCTCAAGATCAAGGGGGTCGGCTGGGAGACCGCCGGGGAGGCAGACACCGACTTCTGCACCGGCAACAGTACCACCCCCAACTTCCGGTTGGACAATATCGCGCTGAGCCCGAACCTGGTATCGCCGTCAGGCGGCAACAACGGTACCGTCGGGATCAATGCGTTTAACATGGCAGCAGCCGATTCCGGGGAGCACACCATCAACAACCAGACAATAAGCGAGGTCGGGGTCTTCACCTTTACCGCCGACCCGCCCGCCTATCTCACTGCCGGCGACGTCATTCCCGCATCGACCAGCGCTAATATCGGCAGATTTTACCCCTACCGGTATGTCCTGTCGGTCAACAGCCCCTTGTTTAATCACGGCTGCGCCACCGGCAGCTTCACCTACCAGGCCCAGCCGTTCGGCTTTGGTGTTGACCCGGTCTTCACCATTGAGGCCCGCAATGCGGCAGACGCCACCACCAGCAACTGCGGCGGCAACACCACGGCCGAGGATTTCTGGAACCTGGCCGCCCCCACCCTTGCGGCCGGCAACTATGCCGACCAGGTGGGCGCCACCCCGACCCTCGCTGTCCCGACCCCGGGCAGCGCTGTTTTCAGCAATATCAATGACTATGACGGCTTCGGCACCCTGACCGTAAGCTCAACTTCCCTTACCTACAGCCGGCCGGCCGCGGCCACCACCCCGTTCAATGCCCTGGTCGATCTCTCCCTCAACGCGGCCGACCTGACCGACAGCGACGGCGCCTGCTACGACGCCGAACCAGACCTGACCTGCGACAGCTTTACCAAAGCCAATATCAGCGGCACCGAACTGCGCTGGGGCCGGTTCAATATTTTAAACAGTTACGGCCCGGAGACCGACGACCTGGCCGTGCCGCTCACCGTCCAGTACTACACTGCGACCGGCTTCAGCACCAATAGCGCCGACAGCTGCACCTCCGCCAGCATCACCCTGGGCAGCTACAGTGACAACCTGGCCAGCGGCGAGACCTGCGTCCAGGACACCGGCAGCCCGGGGGCGAGCAATGCCGGCTGCGCTGTGGCCGGGCCGGTTGCAAAACAGTTTCAGGAGCCGCCGGCGGCCGGTGACTTCAACCTCTATCTAAAGGCGCCGGGGGCCGGCAACAACGGCAGTGTCGACGTGACGGTCAGCGAAGAGAGCAACGGCGCCTGGCTGCCCGCCGCCACCTCCACCGCCACCTTTGGCATCTTTCGCGGCAACGACCGGATCATCAACTGGCGGGAGATATTGAGATAACCGGAAGACAGAAGACAGAAGACAGAAGACAGATAAAGTATAAACTTATGTATAGAAAAAACAAAAAGATAAACAACACGAACAGAGATAATACGGCCTCGGACCGGTGCCATCCGCTCTCGGCCGTCCGTCATCCGCCATCCATCTTTCGTTCTCTGTTATCCGTTATCCGTTGTCCGTCGTCCGTCGTCCGTCCACTGTCCACTGTCCTCTGTCCTCTGTCCTCCGTTCGCCGTCCTCTGTCTTCTGGTTTCACCCTGATCGAACTGGTGATGGTGATCGTGATCCTGGGTCTGCTCGGGGTGACCGTGGCGATAAAATGGCCCCAGGGCATGGAACAGGAGGCCGCGGTGCTGGAATTCACCCGGGCGGTCCGCTTTGCCCAGCATGTGGCCATGACCAGAAGCTTTGAGAGCAGTACCCGGGCCTGGGGCATCAGCATCCAGGGCAACAAATACACAATCGAACGGGCCGACAGCTCCGAAACCGTTGCCGTTCCCGGGATTATCGATGATCCGGTCGGCAGCCGGACCTATCCGTTGCTGAAAAACGTCTCAATCACCGCGGCCTCGGTCTATTTCAACGGCTACGGCGAACCGATCGACACCACCACCGGCAGCCCCCTGACCGCCACGGTAACCTTCCGGATAGGCAGCGACTCGATTCCGGTATCAGTCTGCCGGGAAACCGGTTATGTCCTCCGGGGGGCGGCATGCCCGTGACAGAAGACAGAAGACAGAAGACAGAGGACAGAGGTTTCACCCTGATCGAACTGGTGATGACCATTGTCATCCTCGGTTTTTCCTCCCTGATCATTGTGCCGTTTTTCCAGGCAATCACCAGCAGCCCGGACCCCATGATCCGGCAACGGTCCATAGCCCTGGGTCAGGCGATGATGGACGAGATCCTGGCCAAGCGCTGGGATGAAAACACCCCCATCGGCGGCGGTCCTGTCTGCACGGCAACGGAAAGCGGCACCGGCCGCGGCAATGCGACCTACACCCTGGACTGTGCCACCGAAACAACCAGGATTGCCAGCGCCATCGGCCTTGATATTGCCGACGGCGACGCAGCAGCGGACCGGACCACCTGGGACGATGTGGATGATTACAACTATCTGAACTTTGCCGGCGGCAATTACGAGGACGGGACCTTTACCGACCAGGCCGGGGCCACTGTCAGCTTCCCCGGCTTCAAGCGCTGGGTGGAAATCGACTATATTGCCAGCAGCACGGCGGTGACCGACATCACCAGAACAACCCCGGCCTCCAGCGGCCAGGGTTCAGCCGATTCCACGGACAGTAAAAGAATTGTTGTCCAGGTCCAGTCGCCCACCGGCCAGGTTTACACCTTTGTCGCCGTGTCGTGTAATTTTTGATAGTAATGTTTTTGGTTCTTGGTGATTGGTGAAAAGTACAACTTATGCGTAACAAAAACAAACAGATAAACAACACGAACAGAGATAATACGGCCTCGGACCGGTGTCATCCGCCATCCGTCATCCGTTCACTGTCTCCTGTCTCCTGTCTCCTGTCTCCTGGAAACGGTTTCACCCTGATCGAACTGATCATGGTCATGGTACTGCTGGCCGTGCTGGGTACCATGGGCGCCGGATTCATCAGCAAACTCTTTATCGGATTCAGCGCCTCGGATGCGAGAATGGAGATATATGAGACCGGCAACCTGGCCCTGACCCGTATCCAACGGGAAATCCGCAACTCCGTGCCCAATACGGTGAAGGTCGAGACCATCAGTCAACCGAACGACCGGATCACCTTTGGCCTGATAAATGAAGCGGCAATGGAGCAGAACAACTGCTTCGGCCGGTACACCGAGGAGCAGGCCGATTTCCCCACCGCAACGCTGACCGATGCCGCCGCCGCCGCAACCCCGCAGGTCGGCTGGATCATCTCGGTGTACAACAGGAAATGGACTGACTTTAACAGCGGCGCCCGGCTGTACCGGGTAACCGGCACAACTCCGCCGGCCATGGCGGTTGACAGCCAGGTCAATAAAAGCTCACCTGCCGGGAGATACTATCTGGTCGACAAGGCGGTCCGCTACCGCTGGGACGACACCCGGCAGACCATTTACCGTTCGTGGGACCAGGTGGATGAAAACGGGCCCGGCGATTTTTCAACGGCAAGCGAAATCCCCCTGGCCGAGAACGTAACCGCGGCCGAGTTTACCTATTCCGCCGGGGCCCTGGGCAGAAGCGGGATGGTCTCGCTTAAGTTCACTGTGGTCAAAAACGGGCAATCGGTCCAGTTTCACAAGGAGTTTCACATCCGCAATGCACCCTGAGCAAAAACAACAACACGGCTTCAGCCTGATCGCCGCGCTTTTCGTCATCGTGATTCTGGCCCTGTTCGGTACCCTGATCAGCCGCCTTGTTGCGATTAATTCAATCAGTTCCTCTGAAGATTACCTGTCGGCCCAGGCCCTTTACTCGGCCGAGTCAGCGGCCCGGCTGAAGATAATGTGCCAAGACGGCGGCGGGACGTACGGCGGCGGCTCCACCTGCAGGAGCTATTATCCCGCCATCGGCGAACTGAGCACCAGCGGCACCTATACGGTTGCCGCCACCGGGTATATGTCGTTGCGGGTCATTGCCGGCTGGAACGGTGCAATTACCAGGGAAATCGAAATAAAATATAAATTGCAGTAGTTGATGAACCGTGCTAGATGAAACGTGTTCTTTATTGGGTAAACATTCAGTAAACCCCCTCCTGTCGGGAAAGGGGTCTTCTTCTACCAACGGCCGCTCCATTGAGAAGGGCCGGCTGTTCATAAACAGGCTATCAAGCAGGAACTCGCTTCGCCGCGGCGGC
>JAKITW010000074.1 GCA_021647905.1 Desulfobacterales bacterium
CGAAGTTGTTTAAAATTCCGCTTTTGCCGTCACGGCTGCGGCTCAGGGTCCGCTACACCGTTCGGTATAAGAAAACCCCTTTCCCGGTCCAACCTCAAACGTACGGGGTTTACCGAAACCTTACGTTTTCCGGTAAATATCTTGTCACCAAGGGGCTGGGTTTCGTTGTATAAAATCCGTCCGCGCGTCAGGAGCTGTATGCCGGATATCCGCAAGAAAACAGAGGCCGCCTTTGAGAGGTTCGGCCATTTTATTTATCGCCGCCGCTGGTGGGCGATCGTGCTGATTACCCTGCTGGCCGGGGCAATGATCTCGCAGATGCCCGGGATCACCATGGACCTGTCCGCCGAAGGGCTGCTCGACAAGCATGACCCGGCCCTGGTCACCTATGACGCCTTTCGCGACCAGTTCGGCCTCGATAAAATGGTGATCTTCGGCATGGAGCCCGGGCAGGTCTTCTCATTTCCATTTCTGCAAAAGCTCAAGAAATTTCATCACGAGCTGGAGGCGATCCCCAACGTGGAGGAGGTCACCAGCCTGATCAATGTTACCGCCATCCGGGGCGAGGACGATACCCTGGTGGTGGAAGAGCTGTTGGCGGAATGGCCCGAGGATGCGGCCGCGCTGGCCGCGCTCAAGGCGCGGGTCATGGCCGAGCCCCTGTACCGGGACACCCTGATCTCAGCGGACGGCCGGTTCACCGTGGTGCTGGTCAGGCCCGCGCTCCATGCCCGGGACCTTGGCGTGGACCCGTTAGCCGGTTTTGCCGAGGATCCGGATGAACCAGGCCCAATACCCCAGAAGTTGAACGAACAGGACAAGAAGGAACTGGTCGACCGGATTCTGGCCCTGGCCGGCCGGTATCGCGGCCCGGACTTTCCGCTCCATATCGGCGGCGTGGTAATGATGGAGGAGATCCTCAAACGGGTTACCAAGGCCAACATGGAGCGGTTCCTGGTCATTGCCTCGTTCCTGATTCTTCTTTTGCTGACCCTGTTGTTCCGCCGGGCCTCCGGGGTCTTTCTGCCGCTCCTGGTGGTCAACCTGAGCCTGGCCTCGGCCCTGGGGCTGATGGCCTTTTTCAAGGTGCCGATCACCCTCAACACCCAGATCCTGCCCTCGTTTCTGCTGGCCGTGGGGATCGGCGACTCGATCCATTTGCTGGCCATCTTTTACCGGGATTACAACCGCCATGGCAACAGGGAACAGGCGATCTCCTATGCCATGGGCCATGCCGGCCTGGCCCTGTTGATGACCAGCCTGACCACGGCCGGCGGCCTGCTCTCCTTTGTCTCGGCCGGGATCGCGCCCATTGCCAACCTGGGGATCTTTGCCGCCCTGGGGGTGATTCTGGCCCTGGTCTATACCCTGGTGCTGCTGCCCGCGCTCCTGGCCGTGCTGCCGATCAGGAGACAGGCGGATGTCGATCCCCGGAAACTGCCGGGACTGGACCGGTTTCTGCTCGGCTGCGGCGATCTGGCCAACTCCCATCCCTGGCCGGTAATCCTGGTCAGCGGTCTGCTGCTGGTGTTCTCCTTTGCCAGCGCCCTGCAGCTTAAATTTTCCCATAGCAGTATCACCTACCTGCCGGTCCACTCCGAGGTACGTCAGGCATGCCACCTGATCGACAAACGGATGGGCGGCTCGATCAACCTGGAGATTCTGGTGGATACCGGCCGGGAAGACGGCCTTCTTGAACCGGAAATCATGACCGACCTGGATCGGGCGGCCACATATGCCGAGGGCCTTGAAATGGCCGGCATCAAGCTGGGCCGGGCCCTCAGTGTGGCCGGCCGGGTCAAGGATATCAATCAGACCCTGCACGGGGATCGGCCCGAGTACTACCGGATCCCCGGGTCGCGGGAATTGATCGCCCAGGAGCTGCTGCTCTTTGAAAACGGCGGCACCGATGACCTGGAAAAGCAGGTGGACAGCCGGTACCGTCTGGCCCGGGTCTCGATCAGGGGGCCGTGGGTGGATGCCATCGGCTATGTCCGGGTGCTCAAGCATCTGCATGAAAAGTTTTCCAGTACCTTTGGCCAACGGGCGACCATCACGGTAACCGGGATCACCAACCTGATGTGCCGGACCTTTTCCGCGATAATCCATTCCATGGCCACCAGCTACCTCATTGCCGGGGTGGTGATCACCCTGCTGATGATCGTGATGCTCGGCAGTCTGCCCCTGGGGCTGATGAGCATGGTGCCCAACCTCCTGCCGATTGTCATGGCCCTGGGCGGCATGTACTGGCTGAAGATTCCCCTGGACGTCTCCTCGATCATGATCGGCAGCATTGCCATCGGCCTGGCCGTGGACGACACCGTCCATTTCATGCACCACTTCCGCCGTTACCACGGCCGGAGCAACGATGTCCGCCAGGCGATCCACGATACCCTGACCACCGCCGGCCGGGCCATGCTCTTTACCTCGATGATCCTCTGTGCCGGTTTTTTTGTGCTGATGCTTTCGGACCAGCGCAATCTCCAGGACTTCGGCCTGGTCGCCGGGTCTACCATCATCTTTGCCCTGTTCGCCGACCTGCTCCTGACCCCGGCCCTGATGACCCTGATCTACAGGGGGAAAAGCAAATAAGGCGCAAGGAGAAAGCAGGTATAGTGCGGTTGCTTCTGTCCCACGAACGCTGGTATTTGATCAACCTCAACAAAATATACCCTTGACTCTGCTTTCCTTGTGCTCTTTTACGCTTTTCCGTGTTACAGTGATCAGTGTAACGTAAAAAGGTGTAAAAAGGTGGAAAATGAGAAATCCATTTCGATTCGGTGGTGTTGTCCAAGGGGAGCAGTTCTGCCCGCGCCCTGATTTGACCAAGGCACTGGTGGGCCATATCCGCAACAGCCAGAATGTCTACGTCCAGGGCGAGCGAAGGGTAGGAAAAACTTCCCTCATCTGTGAAGCCGGCAGGCAGGCCAAGGCCCGTCTGGTCTATGTCGATCTTATGGAGGTCAAATCGCCGGAGGATCTGGCGAAACGATTTCTGACCAGCGTCCTGGCAATGGAGCGGGAGAATTTTATCGGGAAGGCGCTGAAAACCTTTGCCTCGTTGCGCCCTTCATTCGGCGTTGATCCTATCACCGGCCTTCCGACCGTCAATGTCAACTTCTCGGCACCTGTGGCTCCGGAGTCCATGGCAACTGCTCTCGATTTGATACCGGGATTGCGTCGGCGGGGCAAGCCTTTGGTGGTCGTGTTCGACGAATTCCAGGACGTGCTGAAAATGGGTAGGGCTACGGCCAGACAGGTCCTGGCGGCCCTGCGCGGCAAGATCCAGTTTCAAGAGGACATCCCCTATATTTTCAGCGGCAGTGTCCGGCATGACATGGATACTATCTTCATCGATCCTGACAGTGCATTTTTCAAGAGCGCCGTACCGGTCGAAGTCGGCCCGATATCCAGAGGGAATTTCAAAAGGTTTCTCAAGGCAAAGTTCACCCGGGCGGACCGGGTAGTCGATTCGGAGTTGCTTGATCGGGTATTTGAAATTTGCCTCGATATTCCCGGAGATGTTCAGCAGCTGTGCGGCGCCTTGTGGGAACTCGGAGACAAAACCCTTGGAACCGACGCCCTGGGCGGGGCGCTGGAGGTGATTTGGTCGCAGGAAATGAAGGGATATGAGACAGCCCTGCGGATGTTGTCCGCGCAACAGCTCAAGATACTGGGCACTATCGCCAGGGTCGGCGGGAAGGCGCCCACATCGGCCGACTTTCTGCGGGAGACCGGGGGGATAATGCCCTCGTCGGCAAAAGCGGCTTTGGACCGGCTCCTCGCCCATCGGTTGGTGTTTCGTTTTCAAGGAGAATACCGGTTTGTCAATCCCTTCTTCCGTTACTGGCTCTTAGTTTGGGAGGGCAGTTAGATGATAGATGATGCCGCGGTCGCGCTGCGGGGGGCGGGCCTGCGCAACCTGCGTGCGGCTGGCCCTATCCATCGGCCTGAGCTGGAGATAAGCGAGATACGAGACTCCGAAAATCCTCATTTCTGGAGGAACACTGGCTAAGCTTTAGGCGGGTGGGACTTGAGCCCTGCGGCTCTCACCCACTGGGTAACAATAGCCAGATTCATCCCATTCAACAGGAATCCCAAGGCTCCGAGCTTATCTCGGCACGATAATGCGATTGTTCGCTGAGGTATTTTGACGGCCTATCCATTTGCATGTAAGAGCTGCGGAGAAAACGGTTTGACCTGTTGCCATTCATCGGAGCCATGCTCAGCTTGCCAGAGGTCATAATTTTTTTGGAGGTTCAACCAAAAAATAGGCGTTGTATCGAAAGCCCGTGATAACCGAAGAGCCATATCCGGGGTTATTGAACCTCGCTCATTGATAATTTTTGATAATGTCTTTCTTGAGACACCGAGGATAGACGACAATTCAGTAATTGTGATAGAGAGTGGAATAAGATAATCTTCTTTTATGATCTTGCCTGGATGTGTCGGTTTTCTTGTCATTTTGTTCATGGGATTTTCCTCGTTAATGATAATCGTCATAATCGACTATATATGCATCCCCATCGATAAAATCGAAAAAGACTCTCCAGTTGCCAGAAACATTGACAGCATATTGACCTTGTTTATCTCCTGTCAATTTATGGAGGTTTGAACCTGGGTATTTCATATCTCGTAAATCATTGGCGGCATTTAAACGATCAAGTATCCTTTCGAGCCGGGCAGCGTGTTCTGGCTTGATGCCCTTTTTCTTGCCGGTATAAAAGAATTTTTCCAGGCCCTTGTGTTTAAACGATTTTATCACAAACGAATTGTAACCGGTTGGGTTACGTGGGTCAATAAAGAAATTTCAGTTGTTGTGAAGATCGGAAGATCGGGGGACGTTATTCACTTTATTAACAAAGCTTGGTGTGTTATGTTTCAAGCGGTAATGAATAATGCAAGGAGAAACATATGCCGCGCCATGCCCGCCTGGATGCCCCGGGTACCCTTCACCACGTTATTGTCAGAGGAATAGAGAAGCGTCATATCGTCGATGACAGGAAAGACCGGGAGAATTTTGTCACCCGCCTGGGTGAAATTGCCATTGATACCGAAACCAGGATTTATGCCTGGGCCTTATTGACCAACCATGCCCACATTTTATTACGCAGCAGCAGTTTCGGGCTTTCCAGGTACATGCGCCGCCTTCTCACCGGTTATGCCATCTCATACAACCGCCGCCACCGTCGTCACGGTCATCTTTTCCAGAACCGCTACAAGTCCATAGTATGTGAAGAGGAAACCTATTTTCTCGAACTCATCCGTTATATCCACCTCAATCCTTTGCGGGCCGGATTGGTGAAGAGCCTTGCCGGTCTTGACCGTTATCGCTGGAGCGGTCACGGTGTTCTGATGGGCCGCTATACCAACGATTGGCAGGATCGTGACTCGGTGTTGCTGCGGTTCGGTAAAAAGGAGAAAGCGGCCCGGCCTGTCTATCGGCAATTTGTCGCGGACGGGGTGGAACAGGGACGCCGGCCCGATCTTGTCGGCGGCGGCCTGGTCCGATCACTGGGCGGTTGGTCCGAAGTAAAGGCCTTGCGCCGGCTCGGTCTTAAGGAACCCTCGGATGACCGGATACTTGGACGCGGTGAATTTGTTACGCGGATGGTTGAGGAGGCGGAAAATATTCGCATGAGATTGACACCGCGAGACACAAAAAACAAAATTCAAGAAGTCATTGCAACGACCTGCAAGGAGGAAGGCATAAGTGTCAAGGAGTTGAAAGCAGGCAGTCGCAGACGCCCGGTTGCCTCTGCAAGAAGACGTATCGCCCGGACCCTCGTTGACCACGGGGTGACCCTTGCTGAGGCGGCCCGTCAACTCGGCGTTTCCACCGCTGCCATTTCCTTGACCCTGTCACGCAAAAATTGATTTTGTTAACAAAGTAAATAACGTCCCCTAGCTTTCCTTGACGAAGTCAGCGCCGCGATTCCCGGCGACGCAGTCGCCGGGAACGCAAAGTTCACTTGCCGGGAACGCGAACGAGATTGTTCAATTTTCCCAAAAACGCTGCCGCTTTCCCGGTCAATGTGAAACGACTTGTTCGCCTATTCTTTTTATGCCGGGTATTGTCAGAGGTTCAACCTCTTCCAGGTTGACGGTCTGTCTCGCCTGCCAAAGATTATAGTTGTCCTGCATAGCCAACCAACTCTCTGGACTACGGCCAAGTGTTTTTGAAAGGCGTAAAGCCATTTCCGGAGTTATACTGCTTTTCCTTTTAATAAGTCTTTGGAAAGTTGATGGTGACACCTTTAGTTTGGCCGCTACGTTGCGGTAACTAAAATGAAAAGGGTCAAGGTAAACCTCTTTAATAAACTCACCAGGGTGTGGGGGATTGTACATGCTCATTAATGGTAATCCTCATAATCGACAATGTAGGCATTGCCTTCTTGAAATTTAAAAACGACGCGCCAGTTTCTACTTACGTCGATTGCCCAAAAGCTCTTCCGATCTCCCTTTAATGGATGGAGACGAAAACCGGGCAAATCCATATCTTCAATACAGGTTGCGGTATCCAAGGCGGTCATCCGTATTTTTAGTTTTTGTTTATGATCAGGTTGAATTCCAGAAACGCTACCGGTTTCAAAAAACTTGCGCAACCCTTTATGCTTAAACGTCTTAATCATCAATATCAGCTTAGCATCTCGTTGCGCAACACGCAACACTTATTTTATGGGTAACAATTTTTCTCAGGCGAACGAGTTATTCTACAGTTTCTGTATATCTCCACGACCACGAAGATGCCTCATCGTTTCTCTGTCCGACAAAAACCTCGAAACAGGCTGGCCATTCACAAGGCTTCTTCTCGCTATCTCAGTGAATTTTCACTGTACTTTATATAAAATACTATTGACAAGTCTAAGCTTGTCGCCTGTTTATTTTTCTGTATATCATTCAAAATGGAACGATATCCAACTGGAAGAGAACTCCGATGCTCTCAATCCCTTCATCGTTGCAGACACAATTTGAGGCATGTTTACGGAACAAGAAGGTTCCGAATAGCACGCATGCGGCCTGGGAATTTGTCTGGCAGATGATCTACACCCACACCATTAAAAGCCAAACCATCAAACAAAGAGGCCAGAAGTCGGCTTGACTTCCAAAAGCCGTCCTAATACTCAATTTCATAAAGGCCTCCCCTTCTCCTGACTCCTGTTTATTGGTCGGTCTCGCAACAACACACAAAAAGTCTGAAGTAACCGCAGAGAGCGCAGAGGGCGCAAGGCTAATCATTTAAAATAATAGAATTTTCTCTGCGTCCCCTGCGTACTCAGCGGTAAAAATTTTAGTTTTTACAAGTCCATCATACTTGATACACGAAATCGCCAGGATAGCAAGAACTAAGAATACCAGATTTATGCCAGGTTTTTACCAGGTAAAAATACTAGGGCTGTACCGGAAAATCAGGTCCCAGCGCGGGATTGCGGGGGGAGAGGACTTTCGGAACAGGTGGGGGAAAATATGGATTTATTTTGCGTCAGGCCGGAATTTGCAGCCGGCCGCAGTAAAAGGTAATTCTCCGACAGGCTCCTTAGGGTGCCATCAAGAAACGTAGCTCCGGCGCGGGCTTGGAATGTGGCTGTGGGGGAGTGTTTTTTGGGAGAAAAAAGTGATGGTGCTCGGTGAGAGGATGTGGTACCTGTCCGGGGACAGGGGGAGGGCGGCAATTGATGAGTTTCTGGACAAAACTGGGCATCAGCGGTCCCGGACCGCTGATCGACTGGGAGATCACCCCGGCCGCCACCTACGGCCTGTTCGAGTGCCGCGGTGATATGACCAAGGTGCGCAGCCGGGCTGAGCGGTATTATTATTTCTATATCGACAACTGGCAGCAGCCGGCCACCCTCTGCCTGATGGAACGGGGGATGCGTCATGCCCGGGTGCTGGCCCGGGTGGCGGCGCCGCAAGAGCTGATCGACTCCGCGGTGGCCGAGCAGGGGTGGGCCTGCAAGGAGCAGAATTACTCGATCAACAGGCCGCTCCGGCAGTGGCTGGAAGAGCGGGTGCTTGCTGACAAGGACCTGCAGCTGGTCCTGCCGGCAACCGTGGAAGAACCCTCATGGCTTGCCCCGGCGACCGGCCTGCCCGGTCCTGATGCGCCCCTGCCGGAACTGTCCCGGGTGGTTCTGCGATCCCGGCCCGCCTTTATCCGGGAGGAGGAGATCAACGACCTCGTCCTGGCCCATAATTTTTTTGAGAGCCGGATCAACCCGTCCGGCAATTTCTCCAAGTATCTCATCGACAACCTTGACAACAGGACCGTGAGCGAGCAGGTGACCGGGCTTGTCTGGCAGCGGGCCGGCTCCGGGCTCTTGTCCCATCGCAAGGCGCTCGCCTGGTGCGCGGAGCGCAATAAAGCCCGGTTCGGCAATCGGGACACCTGGCGGCTGCCCACCATTGAGGAGGCCCTGTCGCTCCTGACTCCGGAGAAGAATGAAACGGGCTTTTATCTCCATCCCTGCTTCAGCGCGGAACAGGGGTATATTCTCACCGGCGACCGTCGTAAGCCGGGCGGCCACTGGTTTGTGGATTTCCGGCAGGCCACCCTGTTCTGGGCCGCGGGCACTACCTTTGGCGGCGGCTTTGTTCGGCTCTGCGCGGACAGTTGAGGAAAAAGGAAAAAGGAGTTATAAAAAAAACAGGTGAGCTAATAAAATACACGGGTTAAACAAGCTCTGATTTTAACGCATTGATTCGATTCGTTGTCCGCAGGTGCGGTATGGGACATCGAGGAACTGGTGCCTGCCCTGTCGCCAGCTGAGTGCCCCAAACCGGAAACAACGCCCTTTCTCGGGAGCCGTGCCGCGGATTCTCAGGAAGGCGCGTAATGGCTGGCAACTTTCTTTTTATCCATGTCAACGAATGGGCCACGTTCGATTCGCCGGACGCCATTCCCATTTCCCAGGCCTATATTCTGGCCTATCTCAAAAAAAACGGTTTTTCCGGCCGGATTCTCGGCGACTACCAGGACCGTCCCCTCCAACCAGCCTTGGTCCGGGATGTGCTCCGGGAGCTGGCCCCGCCGGTGGTCGGTTTTTCGGTCTATGAGGAGAACATCAACCGGGTGCGGCTCTGGGCCAGGTATGTCAAGGAGTTGGCCCCGGACTGCCTGGTGCTTCTGGGTGGCCCCCAGGTTACCTTTATGCCGGCCTCGGGCCTTGTCCAGATGGACGAGGCGGATATCCTCTGCCGCGGCGAAGGGGAGCTGGTTTTTCTGGAACTGGCCCGGGCCCTGGCAGAGGGGAGACCGCTGTCAACCGTGGCAGGGATCTGTTTCATCGACAATAACGCGGTCAGAGAAACCGGGCCGCTGCCGGGGGTCGGAGACTTGGATCAATATCCATCGCCCTATCTGGAGGATGTGGTCGATCCGGTCGGCAAGCAGCGGGTGATTCTGCTTTCCTCCCGGGGCTGCACCTCGCCCTGTACCTTCTGCTACACCACCCGGGCCAGCGGCCGCCAGGTGCGGTTCCACTCCCTGGACCGGGTCATTGAAGAGATGCACCATCTCAAGGAGCGCGGCATCAGTGATTTCTGGTTTGCCGACCCCAATTTCGCCTATTCCCGCAAGCGGATTGAGGACCTGCTGCAAAGGATCATCGAGGAAGTGCCCAACATTCGCTTCTGGTGCCAGACCAGGTACAATCTGATCGATGACCGGTTGCTCCATCTCCTGCAAAGGGCCGGAGCCCATACCATCGCCTTTGGCCTTGAGTCGGCAACACCCGATGTGCTGAAGAAGATAAAAAAGGGGCTGGAACCGGAGCGGATGGCAGCGGTCATCCGCCAGGTGCGAACGGCCGGAATCGAGGTGGAACTTTTTTCGCTATTCGGCCTGCCCGGCGAGACCATCGACCAGGCCGCGGCCACCCTGGACTTTGTCAAGGCCAACTGGGTGGCCATTGACGGCAACTCGATCTGCCAGCAGTTGCACATCTTTCACGGCATTCCGATTACTGACGATCTCAAGGCTCACGGGGTGCGGCCGCTGTCGATCACCAAGCCGGACTATCTGTCCATCTGCCGGGATTATGAGACCGGCTCAATGAACAGCGACGAAATCCGGCGGATGGGGCTCTTCTGGCGGCTCAACCGGGCGGACTATGCCGAGAATATCCGCGAGGGACGCAATCTCTTCGAGGTGGCCGGGTTCATCTCCCAACATCAGCAGGAACTGGCTGCCCGGCCCGAGGCCGAACTGATGCTGACCAGGATTTTTCTTGCCCTGGAGGAGTATGAGGCGGCCCACGCCGGCATGGAGCGTCTTACTGCTCGGTTTGCTGATGACCCCGAGGTCCGCGCCTTTCTGGCCGGGCCGTTTACCGGCTACCAGGTCAAGCGTCGGGGTGTGGCCCGGCCGGGCTGCAAGGTAATCTATGATTGTAAGGGCGTCTTGGACGGCAAGGTGGTGCCGGCCACCGAGGCCTATTATCAGATGGCCGCGCTTGAAGCTGATTCCGGGTTGCTGCTTGATTTCGAACAGGGGCTCCTCGGGCTCAAGGCCGGCCGCGTTACCCAGTGCGAGGTGCGGTTCCCGGCTGACTATGGCCATCCGGAGCTGGCCGGTCGCACCGTGCTCTTCCAGATATATCTCCATCAGGTCCTGGAGCCGGTGTTCTTTCCTGATCCGGCCGCCCTGCTCCAGGCCCGCCGCCCGGTCTATAGGTTTCATGATCTGGCCGGGTTGCGGGAGCAGAACGAGAGCCTCTATTATCTGGTGCTGCGCGATTCCGAACTACGCAGTTTGACCCAGGATATGACCGATTTTCTCAGTCTGTTGAACTTCAGGCTGCGGCTCGGTTTCTACCAGACCGCAACCGAGATGGTCCGTTTGCTGCCGCCGGATCGCAGTATGCACGATCATGCCGGACGGATTCTCCTGGCCAACGGCTGTGTGGAGCAGGCCCTGGAACTGCTTGACGAAGTGGCTGGCAGCGATAACCAGGTGGAGGTGAACCGGGTCAAGGCCCTGATCAGGCTCGAGCGGTATGAAGAGGCGGAGCGAATCGCTGGCGCTTCGAGCCTGGACAACGACATGCACGCCCTTGACCTGCGGGTGGGGTTGGCATCGCTGAGGGAACGGCCCCGAAAGGAGTATCTCAAACGGATGGACGACCTGCTCAACTATCAACTCCAGACCATGGGGGTTACCCCGGCGGCGTAAGCTCTCACAGGCACTGAATCTGCTTCGGAGTCTCCTTGCAGTCGCTTACCTGTCATCGGCCTGGTCCGCATACCCGGTGTATAGCGAACAGGCCTCTTTGTCGGTCCACACTGCGACACGACGATTGACACGCGCATCTCCGGCATCTGTGAGAGCCTACAGGGCAAGGAGTGTACGCGACAGGTGATCGCTCCACCCTGTGAGTGGTTACCAGCGGACAATGGTGCGGGGGAAAGGAGTCGCAAGGTAAAAACAGAATCTCTCCGGCCCGATCCTCTTGCTGTTTCTCACCGCATGCAACATTTTTTGTATTTCCTGCCGCTGCCGCAGGGACAGGGCTCGTTGCGGCCCACCTTGGTCGAGAGGCAGGGCATGGTCTTGCCGGAGACATAGAACCACTTGCCCTTCTCTTTGACAAAGGTGCTTTTTTCGTGGAGGAAATTGGTCCGGCCGCCGGCCTCGTACTTGACCTTGAACTCCACCATGCCTTCGGTGTCATCCGGGTTGCCGGCCTGCATCGCAATGATCTCCAGTCCCTGCCAGCGGATACCGGCCTGGGCCGCGAAGTCGGGCGCGGAGTCCCGGTTGTCCGGATGCCAGGTATCGAGCAGGTAGTTGAATTCTCCGTTGACATAGGCGGAGTAGCGGGAGCGCATCAGGGCCTCGGCGCTCGGGGCCGGGGCTGCTCCGGAGAGATAGGGGTAGCAGCATTCGGCAAAGTCTTTTTCCGGATTACAGGGGCAGGGATTCATGGGAGGATCAACAGCAAGATATTATGGTTGGTTTTCCTTACGATGGCCTTTCTGCCAAAGGAGGTTCCCGCGATCATGGTTCTAAAAAGGATGCCCGCGACAGGAGCCGCTGGAAAAAGGACGGTCAAGGCCATGGTTAAAAAAGGGGCGATCCTGTCAGGCCAAGAACAGCAGCCATTTCCGGGCGGCCGCCATCTCTGGCGGCGAAGATGCCGCTGCCGGCCCCGGTCAGGATTCTTTCATTTGTTTCAGCAGGTTCATGCTCAACTGAAAGTTATGCCCTTCTTCTTGTAATACCTGGATATAGAACTTACAGGACTTGCAGTTGCCGTATTTCTCAGTGAAAACGCCTTGGGGTTCGCCGTTGCACATGGTGCCGGCCACGACCCAGCAGGCCCGGCCGCCGCGGCGGCCGCCGTGGACCCCGTGTAACCGCTGCTCAATTGCCACCGGGCAGATCTTTTCCCCGACTTTATGGGGCAGGTCCGGCCCGCGGCCGCAGTCCATCACTTCCCAGCAGTTCAGCTTGGTCTTTTTCTGCACGATATGATTTTGCTCCGATATGTTGGGCTATGATTAGGCATGATGGCCAGGCCCTGGTTTACTGGCGCACGCTTCAACCAATGGTTTGGCCATACCTGAGCATTTTAACGGGAAATAGTCAACTTTTACTTTTCAGGGTGTTGCGGACAGAACGGACAGAAGTACAGGCCAGGTTCAATCTTGATGGACTCGTAACAACCCGAAAGGCTTCAAATGCCACCCAATAAAATCAACAAGTTACAAGACGAATCACGTCCGTCGAGCAGGTTGTTGCGAGACCGACAATCTTTACTAATCCGGGCGATGCCCTTGGCGATGATTATGAAGGAGCCCGGCGCATTTCAAGAGCAGTTCCCGGGTGCAAGGAACTCATGATTCGAAGCACGTTGGTGCCCTGGTTTTTTATGTTGATAATTTAATGGCTGACGCTATAATTTAAAATGTAACCACTCGCTCAGGGTAAGCTCCGCCGGACTCCGGGTTGCCTCCTGCCGTTGGCATTCACGGTTCCCGGGCCGCCGGAGAGCCCTGGTGAGAAATGCGGGTCAACCGATCTAGTTGCAACCCCTGAAAAAGGGAGCATCGTAAAAGGAGTCGTCATGAACAACACGGGTTCACTACTTTTTGTCGTCCTGATATCTCTATGTCTGTCTTTTGCCGCACTGTTTTTTATTGCCAGCGGAGCAGCAGCCTCCGGTATTCCCGAGGTACCGCCTCCGACCCCGGTCAACCCCGCTGAGGTGAATCCCTCGACCACGACATATACACCGCCGGCACAAGCGCCCGTATGTGTTCAGTACAAGGCAATGACGGTTACCTATGTCTGTGGGACAGAAGAAAAGTGCTACTTCCAGGGTAAAAAAAGGATTTGTGTTGAGGTTGAGAAACGCTGCGAGCGGCTCGAGAATATCTGCGTCAAATGGCAATAAATATTTTCCCTGGTTGGGTTGGGAAAACAGTCCGGACTGCTCATATCAGTCATGACAAATCGTTCAACTGTTGCCAGGCCGGGAGGCGGGTTTCCCCTGGAGATCAGCATGGGTATCGTGCAACGATGTTTTCTGGCGGTGGTTTTTTTGTGGGTCTGCGGATTTTCCCCGGTCGGCGTCATTGCCGGCGACCTGCCGGAGCGTTGCCGGTTGCCGGCCCCGGAACTCGGGGAGTGCAAGGCCCTGCTGACGGTCGCCTATTACGATCAGGAACGTAACACCTGTGTTGAGACGTCTTACGGCGGTTGCGGCGGGGTTGTGCCGTTCGGAGATATCGAAGAGTGCCGGGCGGCTTGTGAAACAACAGAGGAACTGCGCCTTACCGATGTGACCCGTGTCCCTGATTCTCCCTACCTGATGATGACGGTATCCTATCCTTCTTCCTGGGATGAGCCTGTCTTCCGGATTCAGGCCAATGATCAGGAGGTTGAATCCCGCTGGGTGGGAGGAGGGAACTCCCCTGGCGTGGAGATGCGCAGTTTTATGGTTTATCCCGGCGAAGAGGCCTTGCGTAAGCTGAGCATATCCACCGTGGTGGCGGGCCGGGATCATGATGCCTTGACAAGGCTCTACTGGAGCCTGGAGCCGCAGGTCTTTCTCCTGGACCATTCCGGCGAGCAGGAGGCCCTGTTTAATCCTGTGCCGCTCCATTTCGTCCTGCTGCATGCCGCCCGGGTCGAGGTCAAGCTCAACGGCGTGAAAATCAAGGCCATTCCCCGGCCGGGTCTGTGCCGACACGGCAAGGGTCTGGAAGTAACGCCCCAATGGGTCCCCGGCAACAACCACGTTCTGGTCGAAGCGACCTCGGCGCGGGGCAGGAAGATCAGCCGGGAATACAATTTTGTCTATTTTCCTGACAGGAAAATTCCCCTGGGAGAGACCGCCCGGATCGCTTACGGGGGGATGGGCAGCAGAAGCGGGCCTTTTTACCGGGTCGGATCACAGGGCCGGGCCGTGGTGGTGAATGAATTGCTGCAACCGGAGAAATATCACACAACCGATGCAACCGGCTGGCTCCAGACCAGTATGCGGCCTGTTTTTGAAATATCAGCGGTAAAGGAAGGCAAGGCAACCCTGCTGTTTTTTATTACCAAACATTTCCGGCTCCCGGAGGAGTTGGACTCTGAGTATCGCCTTGAAGTCGTGGCTGGAGCTAAACCAACGGATTAAAGGGATCGAGAAGACCGTTCCGGGATGGGCCCCGGATAACGAGTCCACGATCCTGCGCTCGAATTTTCAAGATCCGGCCATTGCTGAAACAGAGACGGCCTTTTTTCCCGCAAGCATATTGGGGAATTGATTTTTCCCGCCCGTAAGGTTTCGGTAAACCCCGTACGTTTGAGGTTGGATCGGGAAAGGGGTTTTTCTTATACCGAACGGTGTAGCGGACCCTGGGCCGCAGCCGTGACGGCAAAAGCGGAATTTGAAAAAACTTCGGCAGGATATGCTTATGGCTTCCGAATCGCCGCCGCGGCGAAGCGAGTTCCTGCTTGATAGCCTGTTTATGAACAGCCGGCCCTTCTCAATGGAGCGGCCGTTGGTAGAAGAAGACCCCCTTC
>JAKITW010000075.1 GCA_021647905.1 Desulfobacterales bacterium
AAGGGAGTACGTGGCGAATCAACCCCTGGCGAGCACTGCCATGGGGGTTGTGGCAGGAGAGGCACCCCTTGACCTTGACCGGCGAGTTCCGGTGGCCCTGCCGGACCGAATCCCGCTTATGGCAGGTGTAGCACATATCGTCGGCGTCTTCCGTTCTCAGCAGCAGGGGACTCTCACTGCTGTGGGGTTGGTGACAGGAAGTACACTGGCCCCTGGCGTATGGACTATGGGTCCTCTTATACTGTTTCTTGAGGCCGGAATGACAACTGAAACAGATCCCGGCCAGACCGCCCTTGACCAGTCCCTTGCCATCCGCGCTATGCGGGTCATGACAGGCCAGACAGTTGCCGTCAAGCACCGGTTGATGCACCACCCGGCCGGTAAAACCCGGGCCGTTGCCGTCATGACAGGAAAAACAGAGTTCTGCCAACGGTTTTGCAAGAAGCCCGGCAAACCTGGCCACGTGCGGATTATGGCAGGCAGTGCACTCGCCCGCCGCCACCGGCTGGTGTACCACTCTCTTACTGAAGCCCTGTCGATCATGGCAGGTATAACAGCTCGACGCCGCCGGGGTGGCAATGGCCGGCGCAAGGAGGCCGATGCCCAGGGCAATGCTAAAAACAAGATACAGACGGTCAAACAACATCAGCGATCAGCTCCCTTGTGACATGGTCGGCAGCCATCGGCAAACGGGCGATGAACCACCGGGTATAACAGCGTCTTGTCCGGGCCGCCGTGGGGGTCATGGCAGGTGACACATGAATCCGGTCCTGGTTTTATGCCGTGATGGGCCTGGAGAAATACGGGATCACCGATCTGGTGGCACTCCCCGCACAGACCGGCCAGGGGCTGTCTGAGCAGCCCTCTTTCTTCGGAACCATGGGGGGCGTGGCACAGGGTGCAGTCCTCCCTGGCCGGTTCATGGGCCACCCCGTCCTGCCAGAACCGTGTAACCTCACGGTGACAGGTGATACAGAGCCCCGGCTGCCCCTTTATCAGATAGCTGTCATTGGCCGACCCATGGGCATGGTGACAGGCACCGCACTTCATCCCGGCAACCGGTTCGTGCTTAACCCTCATCTTCTTCATCACGGCTACCTGTTCGGCGTGGCAGCCCTGACAGAGGAGGCCGGCATCCTCCTTAAGGACAAAGTTATGATCAGCCGCATGGGTTTCGTGACAGGCCAGGCATTGACCCCGGGCATAGGGCGGATGTTTTTTTGTCATTAAGGGCCGGTCCTGATCCGAATGGCATTGCCGGCACAGGGAGCCGTCCTGCGCGTTCCGGCGCAACATTCCCTTTTCCCCAGCCCGGTGGGGGTTATGGCAGCCGGAGCAGTTGCCCTGCATAAAAGGAGGATGAACACTCACCTGGGTCATCTGCGTTGCGGTTTCAGGATGACAGGCCAGGCACAGTTGCTTTTCATTTTCGCGCAACAGGCTCCGCTCTGCCGAGTCATGGGGGAGATGACAGGCCAGACAGTTGCCGGACCTCACATCAGGATGCGCCACCTCGCCTGTTCCCAGCGAACCGCTTTGATGACAGGAAAAACACAGGACTTCTGTTTTCGCTTTAAGCAGCAGAGGGGTTGCCGAGCCGTGCCCTTGATGGCAGGCAAGGCATTCACCCTGTTTTACCGGCTGATGAACAGACTGCGCATCCTTGGCCGCCGGATCATGACACTTGCCGCAGACCAGCCCGGGCCGGTCCCGCAACAGGTGGTCGAAATCACTGGCATGCACGGCATGACAGGTTGCACATTCATTTTGCGCATACGGTTCGTGCAGCGACATCTTTTCATCCTGCTCCTGCCGGTGACAGGTCAGGCAAAGCTTGCCGCCGGTCTGCGGAACGGCAAAGGAAGACAGGTCACCGGCCTGGTGGCAGCGATCACAGGCCAGATCCAGGACCGGCTGGTGTACCTGCTTCCGCAACAAGCCGGGCCGATCAGAGCTGTGCGGGTCATGGCAGTCCAGGCAGCCCTCTGTTGGCCGGTATCCACCATGCGCGGCGCGGAACCGGTCACCGGCAGCGTCATGACAGTCCAAACACAGCCCGTTTTTATCGGTGATGAGCAGGGCCGGGCGGTCACCGCCATGGGGCTGATGGCAGGTGATGCACCCCTCCCGCACCGGGGCGTGAACGATCCGGCCACCGACCAGCGCCCGGTCATGGCAGTTGAAACAGGTCTCCTTTTCCGCGCTGACCAGCAGTCCGGGAAATTCACTGTTATGGGTGGCGTGACAGGCCTTACAGTTGCCTTCCCGCACAGGTTCATGGACAACGGAGCCGGATGCGGCCGACTTGATTCCCTCATGACAGGAGTAACAGAGCCAGGGTGTATTCTGCCGGAGCTGCACCCCGCCGATCAGGCCGTGGCGCAGGTGACAGATTTCGCATTTTTCCCGCACCGGGGCATGGACCACGCCCTGCCGGAACTTCTCTGCCAGATCGGCATGGCAGTCCACGCACTGTTTCCGGGGCCTGATCCCCTTTCTCGCCGCCTCTGGGGAAGAAACGCCCAGGACCAGGGAAATGGCGGCGATCAGAAAAACAACCCGGAACAATATCCTCTTCCCCGACATCTCAATCACCGATCTCATCCCGGAGCCGATCCCAGACTTGCCGGCGCACCGAAATGGTTGACACATCCCTCAGCCTGGCCAGATATTCGGAGCGCAACCGCTCGAACTTCTCTTGCTGAAGCTCCTTGACAATGCGATCCCGGACCTCGAACAAGGGGGTCGGGTTGCCGCCCGAGCGTTTGATCAGGCGGACCATGGTCTTCTGTTGATTGACCGGAAACGGCCGGCTCACCTCGCCCACCGCCAGCCCGGCCACCACCTTGGCAACGGCCGGGTCCAGGTTGGCGCGATCCATCTCCCGGACGGTCCCCACCTCGACCCCGTTCCGCCGGGCCACTTCAAAAAAATCCTCGCCGCGGGAGATATCGTTCCACATTCTCTCGATGATTTTTTCGTCATTGCCAAGCTTGACCGCTGCCAGGCTGACCCTGACCGGCTGCCGGAACCGGTCGATGTTCTCCTGGTAATAGCGGCTGATCTCCTCGCCGCTCACCGTGGCGTTTGCCCGGAAAACCCGGGTCTCCAACTCCTTGATCAGCCGGTTCTCGGTATAGAACCGGTACGGCAGCCGGATCGGATCCCTTTCCTCATAATGGCGCAACATCGCCTCCTCAACCAGGATCCGGTGGTTGATATAGCTGTCAACGATCCCCTGTTTAAGTCCCTGGACAGACGCGGCGGTATAGGCGTACCGGTTCCGCACCTCGATGCCCTTGCGGGCCTTATCGTATACATAGCCAAGGGAGAGTGCGAACAGGTCGGAGGTAACCACCGGCCGGTCAAGGAGTTCCCGGTCAACTTCCCCCAGCACGTCCAGTTCGGCCAGCAGCTGCTCATCGATGGTTACATGAAACTTGTCCCGCAGTCGCCTGACAATTTTGTTATTAAGCTCTGCTTCGGCCCGGTTCCACAATCTCGTCCTGATTCCTTTCTTGACCGATTCATAATCATCCTCATCCCCGTTGATCAGCTCCCGCACCCAGACCACCACCCGCCCTTTTGGCAGGGAAAGGAGGGCGACCTGGCCCGCCTCCATGCCCATCAGGGTTTCCTGCCAGTCGCCGGGCAGGGATGATCGCGGCCGGACGGTTTTCTCCTCCTTAAACTGGGGACCGTCCTTATCCTCCGGCCGGCGGCCCAATTCATCCCAGGTGACGGCCCCGGACTTCAACTGTCTGAAGGCTGATTCGGTCTGTTCCTCATCGGCAAAGTAAAAGATCTCAATCCGGCGGCGGGGCGTATATTCCCGCGAATAGAGGTCCCTGATCTCCTTTTCACTGATACTGATCCGGGAATCAATCTCATCATACTTCATCTGCATCAGGGAACGGGCCTGCAAAAACACCCGGACCTTGTCGAGATACGACGGCACGGTGTAGAGTTCCATCCGCTCGGCCTCCTGAACAAGCAGGTGCCAGTCGATGAAGGGCTCCGGACCAGGGGGAAACCGGGTTTCCGCTTCCCGCCAGTTGTTCCACCAATTGCGGAAATCAGCAACCGTATAAACCTGGCCGTTTATGGAGGCCAGTTCCTCATTGTCCGGCAATCCACCGGCCCCGAGCGGCCCGGTTGACAGCAGCAGCAGCACGGCCAGGAAAAAAAATACTCTGATCAGTCGGTGCATCTGGTTAATCCCCGGTCGAACCATGTCTTGATTATCTCCTTTGAAACCATATGGGCAAGCTGGGTTATGTTGTTGATCACGCCAAAATGCATGATCTTGCGGTAATCGTCGCCATCTCTCCGGTTATAGGTCGTCCACAGCCGGGCCCCGGTCCGACCGTCATATATTCCGACCAGAACCCCGAGGCCGAGTTTTTTGTCCCGTCCCACCCCGGTCTCGTCCAATTCCAGCAGGGTGCCGGTAATCACCAGCCGGACATCCAGGCGCTCGGCCAGCAACCGGATCTGTTCGGAATTCAACTCCTGCCGGGGATAGATCTTCAGCAGCCTGAAGACCTCCTTGATATCGCCCTCGCTGGGAACCAGATAATTACCCGCCTCGATCAGGTCCGCCGCAAAGATCCGGGAAAAAATCATCCCGCCCCGGGGATAACCGCTGTTGTCCGCAAAGGGCAGGACCATCACCCGGCAGACCGTGTCGGTGGGCAGCGGCGCGAGCTGTTTAAAATCGAGCCTGGCCGGAGCACAGGCGGAAAGGCCGACAAGCAGTGATATGATAAGGGCCGGCCGATAAGTATTATTTTTATGAAACATCGCCATACGGGTCAGGGGTCAGGGGTCAGGGGTCAGGGGTCAGGGGTCAGGGGTCAGGGGTCAGGGGTCAGGGGTCAGGGAAAGATTATAGTCCAAGCAACAATCACTGCCCCATGTTTTTTCCGGCCACTGTTCTGTTCACTGTTCTTGGTGCCTGGTTCTTGGTTCTTGGTTCTTGGTGCCTGGTTCTTGGTGCTTGGTTCACTGTCCACTGTCCCCTGTCCACTGTTTTTTCTGTCCTCCGTCCTCCGTCCTCCGTCCTCCGTCTTCCGTCTTCCGTCCTCTGTCCTCTGACCCCTGTCTCCTAAAAATCCGACAACCAGTCAGACTCGACCGGGACCGGCTCGGCCGGCGCCTCGGGCCCGGCCTCTTCCGGGGTCTCCGACCGGTCGGCCAGCAGCAGGTTGTCGATCTTGTCCTGCGACCTGGCCCCAAGAATATTCTTCAAAAAAACAACGCCATTGAGTTGTCCGGCCTGCTCCCGGGATATTTCAACGGTTACCGGGAGTTGCACGCCATCGACAACCTTGACCAGTTCATTGTTTCTGCTCCAGAGTTCCATCCGCCAGTAATCCAGCGGGACCTCGCCCTGAGAGCGGAGGGTAAGGGCGAGACTCCGGTCACCGTCCACCGCGTCGAACCGCACCCTGGGCGGATCAGGAAAAAAGGCAACCTGGGCAACGGCCTCACCCTCGTTGCCGGCGCGGTCCCAGGCCCGCACTCGAACCGTATATTGACCGGGAGAGGTCGGATAGCCCTTCATTGTCTGGCCGGCCCACACAAAAAAGGGCGGCACTGCTCCTTTTTTCGCTTCCCGGATCACCATTCGGTCGTCCTTATCAAGGACCGTGATTTCCCAACGGTCAATGGCCTCCTTGCGGATAAATCGCGGATAGATCCTGATCACCTCGCGAAAGGCCATGATCTCGTTGATCCGCCTGCCCCGGGGCTGAAGGGTCAATTGCGGCGGTTGATCGTCAAGGGTATACCGGCCAAGATACATGCTCTTGTTCTCACCGGAAGGCCAGTGCATGACCAGGCTGACCGGGATGCTGACCGTTTCCCCGGTCCGTCCGCCGGACCAGATTCCTTCGAGATCAATGGGATCCATTGAAGCCGATGCCAGTCTGACCGGCTCCTCGGCGGCATTGGCGGCCAACCGGTCCTCCGCAACCTCGGAACTGTTCCAGATGGCCTCGTATTCATAAATCCTCCGGTCCAAGCCGGCACTATCAAGGGGCGCATCGATCCCGGCCTCGTTGTGCGGCGTCTCGCGCATCACCTCATTATGGGGCATATCATTATACGGCAGGGGGTGCTCAACCAGCCGGAAGGGATCCGGCCGGACTTCCCCGGCAAACAGAACCCGATTACCGACCCGGAAGAAGACCCGGGGTTTCTCAACTGCGCCGTTCCGGATCCGGATTCGGACCCGGCACCTGATCTCCTCGCCGGACCGGGCAAACCTGGGCTCCAGCAGCACGGTGTCCAGGTCCACGTTCATGGCAATACTTTTCCGGCCGAACTGGCGCAGGGGCCGGACCGCTATTTCTTCCAGGTTGTCCGGCCAATCGGCCAGGATATTCCTGGTCAGCAACGGCAGGAGATCCTCCATGGTCTCGGGCTCGCTTATCCCGAGCAGCCGCTGAACATCGATGATACTCATGCCCATCGACCTGGTCCAGACCGGGCTGGCATCATCGGTCCGCACCAGGTAGAGGGATAAACCGAGGGCAGGTGACGTTTTATCATCCTTGAGCTGACAGACCGTGCCGAACAGCAGGAAATCGGCCCCCAGCTGGTCCCGGGTCTGCAGGATATTCCTGCTGTCAAAATAACCGGCCCGCCGGATCCGGTTCCGGCTCAGATAGGCGATCACCTCCGGCTCCGGGACCAGTTCGACACCCCTGTCCGCCAGTTTACGGGCAAGATAATCGGTCAATTCAAGGCTGACCCCGTTCCTGCCGCCGCGGCTCAGATCCTCAAGGGGAATAACCGCAACGGTCACCGCCCCGCCAACAGAGGCGGTACAGAGCAGCAAGACGGCAAGGGTCCAGACAACCACATGCCTGCGCACTATTCTGTACTCTTTCAGGTCCATACTGTCACCCGATCATTGCCTTGCCGTCCATCTTCCCCTGATCTTTGTCCGCTTACCGTATCTCTGCCAGAAGATCATTGATCAATGCCACCGTGACCTGGTACTGGTCACGGGGCTCAATCCCCAGGAGTCTGGCGGAAAGCGTCTCGCCGCTCCGGTAGCCGCTGGCCTGGTATAGAATAGTGCCGGAATCGGCCGCCACCAGCCGCAGGGTAAGGGCCACCTCCGGGAACTGGTAGGTGCCTTTTCTGGTCTTTTCATACTGGTCGACCGAGCCCAGGAGAAACGCCTCCACATTGAGGCGCTGGCCAAGGCGCTTCAAGATCGCCGGATCAATGGGATCATCGGCCTCGATCGCCTCCTCAGCCAACTTGCTGTCAACAATGGTGTTGTCCACCATGTCGAAAAGACCCATGGCCAGAATCTGGGTGCCGACCAGTTCCCGGACCCGCCGGGCGGAATACCTGTCGCTGGTATTATTGGCAAACGGCAGTACGGCTATCTGTCCGACCAGGGCCAGGTCCACCTCCCCCCGCTGATAGCTTGCCGTGTGCCTGCCGGCGGCGCATCCCGACCCAAGCAGCCCCAGTATCAGTATCAGTACCAAAAAATAATTCCGCTGCATTATTCCCCTGTCCCCTTGTTTCCTGTTCATCTCAACAAAATTCTTAAAAAACGTCGGGTTCTCCCCGGCTTCATAACCGTATGCCGGACGCTTTATGGGAAAGTTTCCATCCTTAACCAAGCGGCGAAGCCGCGTTATATCCAAATCGCGGTCACGCGATTTGGATGAAGGCCGGCACGGAGCATATGCCGAACAGTTTTCCAGCAATGGCCAATGATTTTCATGCGTCGTTGTGCCCTCCTGGGCATGGCCGTTAGTTCCTGTTCGAAAAGTTCATATTCAAGCGGCTGATCACGCTCCAGGGATCATCCCCCTCCCTGATCTGGTAATTGCCAGTGGCATGCAGGGACAACTGCCGGCTGATGCTCCAGTCCCAGCCCAGGTTGAGCAACTGCGTGGTCTCGGCGGCAACCAGGATGTTATACCCGGCCCGCATCTGCATGGTTCTGGTCAGTTTCATCGCCAGGTCGGTATTGAATCGGCCGCTGTTGTCGCCTGGATCGGAGATGGTGTAGAAACCGCTCATCCGTAAAGAAGTCAGGTCGGAAAGACGCCAGGCCAGGGAGGTCCTGGTTTCAAGGGTAGTGACTGTCCCGGAACCGCTTGACCAGGTGTTGTTATAGCCCTCGGATAAATCAACGGTCAACCTCGGGTTGAAACGGGCGGTCGCTCCCAGGAGCGTGGTAAAGGCCCTTGATTGGGTTTGCGACCGCGGGTTGCCGGTCTCGGAATAACTGACATTAAGCCGGGAGTTCAGGTCCCGGTACAAGTCCGCGGTGGCGCCCAGGACAGCGCTGTTGGTTTCGGTGGTTCGCGAACCGTTGAGAAAATACTCGGCCCGATTGACCCCCAAATCAACCAGCACGGTATCCAGGGGCGCCAGGGACAGACCGGCCCCGTAGTTGCGGGCGATACTGTTCTGCGACCCGCTTGCCAACCGCCGGTTGTCGCTGATATAGTAACGGGAGGAAAGCGTCGGGCTGATGACCCAGCCCAGGTTGGCGGTCTGGTTCACGGTCTCCGAGTTGTCCCCCGGCGCCGGCCGGGCAACCCCCAGGGACATGCTGTAGGACAAGGTGGTGGCCATGGTCGGCCGGGCCGACACGCTGACATCGGTCTTGTAAAAATCAGTATCCCGGGCCTGCTCAAGGAACGAACCGGTGCCGGCAATATCCCGGAACACCTCGACCCTGGAAAAGGTGACAGCGGCGGGAATCGGTGGCAGCAACACCGCGTTCTGCCGGACAATGAACTTGATCTCCAGCCCGGCCACCCCGGCCACTACGGCCTCGAACCGCAAAAGGGTCGCATTGTAGACGGGAACGAACCCCGCGGTCATCAGGGTCCAGGTGCCCCCGAGATCATTGCTGATATAGAGATCCCAGGTCAGGTTGGCGACATTATCGGTCTGATCCACGCCATTGGTGTACAGATAGATGGTATTGCTGTTACGCAGATCAGACTGGGTGATCGCAATCCCTATCGGCTGCAACGGGTCGGTGGTGGCCGGCAACAACCCCAGGGCCCCGGCAGCAGTGACAGTGGGATTGGAATCAGGGCCGCCATTAACGGTCGGGGCCGGGAACTGGACCGAGGCCGTGCCGCTGATGATGATATCCCTGGTCTCCCGGTGATTCAGGGTTGCGGTCTGCTGCAGATTCACGCTCAGCCGGTCGTCCCAGAATTGGCGGGCCGCGCGCAGCCGGGCAAAATGGGTCATGGACCGGGCCTCGCTTATCCGGACCAGGTTTTCATCCTTGGCCAGGGAGTAGGAGTAATAAAGATCAACCGGGTCCAGATTCAACCGGCTGGTAAAATTGAGATTCGAGTTTTCCAGATTAATGGTGCGGGGATTGGAGTCGTCTTGCTGGCGGCTATGATTGACCGACAGGCCCAGCGACGGCCAGAACCTCTTTTGCCAGGCGCTCCGCCAGGTTGCATACAGGGTGCGCCGGCTGGTGTCGATGCTCTCCGAATTCATGCTCTCACTGGCGGTTCCGGTCAGGTTGAAATGAAAGATATCGTTGGTGATCAGAAAAGAGAGGGTCGGCTGCAGATTCTCGGTAAGGGTCGAGACCACGGAACCGGTTTCATTCCTGGAATAGCGCAGCGAACCTTTCAAGGACATGGCGGACGACAGAGAAAACTGGTCGTCGATCTGCATGTTCTCGTAATTTCTGTATTTCTCCGGGGATTGCCACTGATTTTCATAGGAACTCATCCCATTGAAGACAATGACGGGCCCGGCAATTGCCGGGCCACCCAGGCCCGGCAGGACGGCAACAACCAGCACCAGGAGGAACAGGCCGATCCCGCCGGCTGGGCTCCGGCCCGGTCCGCTGGTTGCGTAAAATTTCGGCAGCGCTTCCCCATGTGGCCGTAATGATGTCATCTGTAGGCGATTAGTTGATCAAGGAACGAACACCGCACCGGTCCGTTATGCCGCGAGCCGCGGGAAATACCCCTCCGGCCGCCCGCACCCGTAACCCCGGGTGCGGATTCACCCCCGGGGTCCGGACCCCGGGGGTGTGGCTTCAACTGAAAACAAGCCTAGCCGTCCTTGGTGCTGTGACAGACAAAGCAGCCCTTGCCCTGACCGGCTCCGGTGGTCTTGACAATCATATCGGAATACTGCCAGCGCAGCAGGTCGGCATAGGGTGAGCCATGGGCCCGGTGGCAGGAGATGCAGGTAACCAGGCCGTTGCCCGCGGTCTGCACCGTTCCGTCCACCAGGGTGATACTGGCATTGCTGGTAGCCACCGGCACAATGGGATCATAGGTTGCATAGGCGGTATACTCGCTGCCCTGGGCCTGGAGGTCGATATCCACCGGATGCCGGTACCACGGTGATCCAAAGACGGAGGCAGCGGCGCTGGTCAGACCGTCGGCACTGGCCGCCGTGGCCTCACTGTGGAAAATACCGTGGCAGGTGCCGCAGTAATAGGACATGGTGGTGGTCAGACTCTTCAGATCCGATGACCTGGCCTCGCCGAAGTACTGGTTGTGGGCCGTATTGTCAGGGGCTAACTCATAGTCCGAGTCCTCCCGTCCCTTGATCCCCAGCAGGAAGCGGAAGCTGTTGCCCACCGTGCTGGCGGTATCCGTCAAACCATCGGTATTGTCATGGTGAGCCCCTTGCAGGGTGGCGCTGCCATGGTCGCCATGGCAGCCGTTGGCGCCGTAGCAGCGCAGTTGCTCGTTGACACTGCCCCAGCCGTTGCCGGCGTCGGCATCGGTGCCGCCGGCCGGCATGCCGGTCCGCCAGCCGGGCGGGGCGTAACCTATGGCGCCGTCCACCGCGGCAATGCCCAGGACATTATGGCCGGTGTTGTCGGTATTGCCGCCGGAATCAGCCACCCAGTAGAAATCACCGCCGGCCAGGGTGTTGCCGGTCGTGCCGTTCCAGTAGGTGGGCGCGACCGAGGTGTAGACAATGGGCCGGCCACTGTTTGAGGTGAGGCTGGTGCCGTCGGAGACGTTGGCGGTAGCGCTCTGGTGACAGCCGAGACAGCTGGACACCCGGGCGACTCCGGCCCCGGCGGCGGTGGCCGAGTCGGCGTCATTGGCCTCGGTCAACTGCGAGCCCATGGTTGTTGACGCGGTTCCATCCTGACTTCCGTGCATGGTATGGCAGTTATAGCACTCGCCGACCGCCCAGGCCGACACCGCGGATGCCAAAACCATCGCGCCGGTCCATAATCCGATCCGTTTCCATTGAAGGGACTTAAGATTCATCCAGCTATCCTCCTTGTTAAGATATGTTCTTCCCCGAGCCACTTTGTCGTGACTCCAACCTTGTTTTTCTCGGCACTGATGGTCCCGACCCCGAATTCTTCACCCTTTCGAATGACTCGTGCCACCGGGAAACAGGCCTAATAATATTATAAAAGCATTTTTCATGCCACTGATCCGCAAACCGATCTTTTTACATCATCCGGAACCACAAATTGTCGGTCTCGCAACAACCCGCTCGACGGACGTGATTCGTCTTGTAACTTGTTGATTTTATTGGGTAGCATTTGAAGCCTTTCGGGTTGTTACGAGTTCATCACAAATTAATGCGGCAACAACTCCTGACAAAGGCTCCTGACCGGAATCCGCTCAGAATTCCCCGCAGGATAAATACTGTCTTTTCCCTCAAAAAAATGCTGAACTGACAATAATTGTCAGTATCATCTTTGTCGGTCTCGCAACAACCGCGAGACGGACGTGACTAATGTTGTAACTTGTTGATTTTATTCGGTGGCATTTGAAACTTTCGGGTTTTCTACGAGTTCATCATCTTTCAATGACCTCAAAGACCTGCAACCTTTGATTCGACATCTCCGACACGATCACATGCCCATCGGCGTCGACCGCAATCCCGTTGGGGTAGGAAAAAACCCCGGGAGTGGAGCCGATCCCGCCGAATTCATGCAGAAATTCACCTTCCAGCGAATAGATCAACACCGCATGCCGCATGTAGTCGACAACATAAACCAATTGCCGCTTTTCATCAACCGCAATCCCCCTGGGCCGGCTCAGCTTGCCGTAAGAACCGCCGCCCAGACCAAAGGCAAACAAGAATTCCTCCGTAATGGTGTCATAGACGATCACCCGGTCGACCTCGTCGCTTAAGAGATAGATCCGGCCGGGATTTCCGGTGATAACCACATCGTTGATCGCAACAAATTCCGGGGCCCTCCCGGCCAGGCCGGGAGTCAGCTCAGATCCGCCGGTCAGCACCCGGGACCGGGGAACATTCAGGTGGCGCAAGTATTTCCCCGTAATATCAAAAAGATAAACGCCGGCACCCTTGTTGCCCACCAGGTAGATGATCTTTTCGTTCCTGCCCAGGGCAACCCGGACCGGCAGAAATGAACCGTTGCCGCCAAGGCCGTGGGAGCCGTCAAAGACAATCTCCCGCTCGGGCAGCATGGCGGGATTCAGGATCGAAAGCCGACCGTATGGATGGTTGGAATCCGGCTGCTGACAGAGAAAGAGCCGGCCCTGCCGGTCAACGGCAAGCCCTCTTGGCGAGCCGATCCCGCGACCGGGTCCCAGGGAAAGGAGCGGGAAATAATCAGCCCCGTACACCAGGACCCGGTTGCCCCTGAAACCGGCGGAAACGTAAAGCTCCTTCATGAACCGGTCGTAAAACATACCCATGGGAATACCAAGAGGGTCCCCGCTATCGTCCCGGTCCACCACGAACAGGGGCTTGGCGAACAGGTCTGTTTTTCGTTTCTCCCTGGCAACCGATTCCACCCTTCCGCCGTCCTTGGTGGCCGGCGCCGGCCCTTTTACCGCCTTGACCGCTTTTTCCGGCTCCCCGGGCCGCTCCGGTTTCTCCGGCGCACCATCAACGGACACGGCCGGCGTAGCCACCACCTCAACCTCCGGCCCCTGATAAATCCTGGTGATCCTCTCATTCTTAAGATAGGCGCTGAGGACAAGGGCGCTTGAATATCTGCCGCTTACCTTTTCAAGGAGCAGACGGGCCGGGCCCGGATCAACAAACCTGCCGATCCGCACGGTGTGAAAACCATTAACCTTTTCGATCCGCAGATGGTCCAGATCATCGCCGGTCAGGTACTGTTCGAGCAGGGCGTAGTTCCTTTGCGCGCCACCGGCGTCGTAACTGCCGACCTGGACGGTATAATACTCGCTTGCGGCCGGAACCGCGGCAGTCGCCGGCAGACCCGCCGTTGGAAACAGAACAAGCAAGGCGGCCGCCAGCGTAACCCGGCGGAGTTGAACTCCGTCCACTACCCGCTTGATGAATATCAATCCCTGCAATAAATTCAATTAAGCCGGCCCCCCATGCCACGGCAGGACATCTTTTTGCCCGCCTTTCGCACCCGGCGCCCGGCGGAATCTCCCGGCAGGGATTGCCGGTTATCACCCAAAAAAAGGGGAGCGATCCTATTAATATTAATAAGAACGCTCCCCTTATTCTCTCTCATCGTACCCTGAAACCGACGTAGCAGCAACTCCCTCCAGTAATGACCGGCCCGCTAGAACGGCGCTGGCGCGGCCCGGGCCGTCGGCTCGTTACGGTTCAATCATCATGGAGCAACCCGGCCGCCGGAAATTTACCGTTGCACATCGTGGGCAATGGAATGACACGTGCCGCAGGAGGTAAACTTCTGGTGGACCGCCTTGCCGTGCGGTTCTCCATGGCACTCCCGGCAATCCGGCAGATACCCGTGCCGGGGATGACACTTGGCGCAGGTAAGGGCCGAATGTTTGGTGGTCCGGGCATTAAGCAGATCGAACGCCTCCTCGTGACAGCCGGCGCATACCGTCTTGGCCTGGGTCAGCGGGTAGCTGATCTCCATCGGGGTGTGCACCGGGTGGCAGGCAAGACAATCGGCCGTTGCCAACTCGGCCAGCGGGCTATGGTTCTCATGACACTCATTACACTGCGGAATCCTGCCATGCTTCTGGGAATGGCAGGACGAACATTCCTGTTCCGTATGCTTGCTCGGCTTGGCGGTCAGCATGGCGGCAATATCCGCATGGCATTTGCGACAACGGTCCTCGAGCAGGGCCGGATCGGGAATCGAGGCCAGGGGCTGGTGGGGATCAGTGTGGCAGTTCAGACATTGCATAACCTCCGGCGCCGTTCCATGGGGTGCATCATGGCAACTGGAGCACCTGGGCATGAGTTCCGCGTAGTTGTTTTTCATCGGGTTATAGGCATGAAAAACCTGATGGCACTCGGTGCAGACCACCTGCTGATGCCTGGCGCCATTCTCCTTGAGCCGGGCAAAATGCGAGGTATGACAACGCCCGCAGTCCTGCACGGTCATCGGAGTGATTGCCACGTCATAGACGTTGTCCCAGTCACCGCCTGCCGACGATGCGGCCGGACCGAAGATCAAGCCGCCGAACAGTAATAAGGCGGCCGCCAGACCGATAAGGCCCTTTCTTTTTCCTGTAACCATTCCTCTCCCCTCTTCTCTCCTGAAATTATGCTGAACTCATAAAAAAATATAAATGTTTCACACGCAGCAGGACCAACGTAAACATTCAGTAAACCCCCTCCTGTCGGGAAAGGGGTCTTCTTCTACCAACGGCCGCTCCATTGAAAAGGGCCGGCTGTTCATAAACAGGCTATCAAGCAGGAACTCGCTTCGCCGCAACGGCGATTCGGAACCCATAAGCATATCATGCCGAAGTTGTTTCAAATTCCGCTTTTGCCGTCACGGC
>JAKITW010000076.1 GCA_021647905.1 Desulfobacterales bacterium
CCCCTGACCCCTGACCCCTGACCCCTGACCCGTGAGCCCTGATTCCTCCTTGACATCGATTCGTCTACACCCTGCCGCCCACATTCGCTCGCTCTACGTGGAAGAGGATTGCATGGATCTGCCCTATACCCGGGAGATCATTGCCCGGGCCGGGCTGCCGGTGACCGTGGTCCAGGGGCCGGAATCGCTGCAGGCCGGCCTTGCTCCATATCCACAAGGGTTGAGCAGCGGCAAACGGCAACTGCTCCTCTGCCGCAACCGGGGCCGGTTCTTAAAGGATTGTCCCGGCACCAGGGAGTATCTCTGCTGCGGCTACCAGGTGCTGAACATCGGCATGAACTGTCCCATGGACTGTGCCTACTGCATTCTCCAGGCCTATCTCAACAACCCCTGGCTGTCCTTTTTCGTTAATGTCGATGACCTGCTTGCCGAACTGGATGCGGCCTTTGTCGCGGAGCCGGACCGTTTCCGGCGGATCGGCACCGGCGAGTTCACCGACAGCCTTGTCCTGGACCGCTTCACCGGCCTGAGCCGGATCCTGGTCAGCTATATGGCGGATAAAAAAAAGGCAATCCTGGAGCTAAAGACCAAGACCGTGGAGATCGACAACCTGGCCGGTCTCGACCATGGCGGCCGCACCGTGGTGGCCTGGTCCCTGAACAGCCCGCGGATCATGGCCGGCCACGAGTTGCGCTCCGCCACCCTTGAGCAGCGGCTGGCAGCGGCGGCCCGCTGCGCCGACTGGGGCTACCGGCTGGCCTTTCATTTTGACCCGGTTGTCTTTTATCCGGGCTGGCTGCCCGAGTACCGGGAGACCATTGACCGACTGTTCGAGACCGTGCCCGCCGGGAAGATCGCCTGGATCAGCATCGGCGGCCTGCGCTACATGCCCGGTTTGCGGCCCCTGGCCCGGACCCGGTTCCCCGGGGTTCGATTCTTTGACGAGGAGTTTGTCCCGGGCCTGGACGGCAAGCTCCGTTATTTCCGGACCCGGCGGGTGGAGATGTATCGCGGGCTGCTGGAGGCCCTGCGTCAACGGGCCGCTCCCGGGACCTGCATTTATCTCTGCATGGAGAGCAGCGAAATCTGGCAGCAGGTCTTTGGCTACTCTCCGGATGGGCGTGGCGGGCTGGGGGCCATGCTCGATCAAGCGGTGTCAACGGGCGGCTGATGCCATGGCCGGGTATTGATTTTTTTCTCTCCGGCCTTATTGTGTTACCATGCACCATTGCCGGACCGGCTGTCCCGGCCGGCCGTCTCCCGGCAGGAAGAATGATGGCATAAACCAGGCTGTTTGTGGTAGTTAAGAGATTCCTGGATCCGTTGACGGATTCAGGGAGATGATAAAAGCAAGGGGGCGCCGGTGGCCGCGATCACCGGAGCAGTTGATTAACGAACCAAGCTTTAAGGAGCAGGAATGATAAACAAGGCGATTCTGATCGGCAATCTGGGCGCGGATCCCGAGGTCCGCTATACCCAGAACGGTACTGCGGTGGCCAATTTCCGGGTGGCAACCACCGAGACCTGGAAAAAAGAGGGTGGTCAGCGGGAGGAGTCAACCGAATGGCATCGAGTGGTGGCCTTTGCCCGGCTCGGCGAGATCTGCGGCGAGTACCTTGCCAAGGGCAGCAAGGTCTACATCGAGGGCCGGATCCAGACCCGGAAATGGGAGGATCGGGACGGCAACACCCGCTACACCACCGAGATCGTTGCCCGGGAGATGAAGATGCTGTCGCCGCGGGGCGCTGGCAGCGGCGCCGGCAGCGGCGGGTCCAAGCAGGAGGAAGAACCGCCGTTGCAGGACTCCCCGGTCATGGGAGACGACGTGCCGTTTTAGCTGCCGGGCTGGACCCTCCGGCGCCCCCGGCCTTGGGCCGGTTGCATGGGGAATATCAGCTCAAGCCGCCACGGATTCAGGAATTTATTTATGCTGTCCTGCTTGCACGAATCCGTGGCCCTGGTAAACGCTTACCGGCCGGTGGGTTCCGTAAATTTGTAGCCCCTGGTGAACGGTTACATGGAAACAAGATAAACCCGACTGGATGCTCAAGCCAAATCTATGAATTATTACAAAGAACTGGGGGTCTCCAAGAGCAGTTCCCCGGATGAGATCAAAAAGGCCTATCGAAAACTGGCCATGAAGTACCATCCGGACCGGACCAAGGGAGATAAACAGGCTGAAGAAAAATTCAAACGGATCAGCGAGGCCTATGCCGTGCTTTCCGATCCGGAGAAGCGCAAGAAGTACGATGCTTACGGCGCTTCCGGTTTTCAGCAGCGCTATTCCCAGGAGGATATTTTCCGGGGCTCCAACCTGGATGATATCCTCCGGGAGTTCGGTTTTGGTGGTTTCAGCGGCATGGGCGGCAGCTTCCGCTCCACCCGTTCCACCGGGCCGGGCGGAGGTGCTTTTGAGACCTTTTTCCACCAGGCCGGCGGTCCCCGGGCCCGGCAGCAGGTCAAGGGCGCGGACCAGACCTTTGAACTGACCGTGACCCTGAACGAGGTTTTAACCGGCGCGGAGAAGACCATTTCGCTCAGGCGGGAAGGGCGGCTGGAGAATGTCAGCGTCAAGGTCCCGGCCGGGATAGGCGCGGGCAAGAAACTGCGGCTGTCCGGCAAGGGCGCCCCCTCGCCCATGGGCGGCCCGCCGGGCGATCTTTTCCTGGTAATCCGTATCCAGCCCCATCCTGTTTTCACCCGGCACGGCAAGGATCTTGTTGTCGAGCGGAAGATCCCGTACAGCGCCGCCTGTCTCGGCACCGAGGTGACTGTGCGCAACCTCCTGGGCAAGGAACTGCGGGTCAAGGTGCCGGCCGGTATTCAGCCGCAGGCCAAGCTGCGGCTCAAGGGCCATGGATTACCCTCCGGCCCCAAGGGATCGTCGCGTGGGGATATCCTTGTCCAGATAGGGATAGAAGTACCCAGGAAACTGACCGCCGAGCAAAAGCGGTTGATCGGCAAACTGGCTGAGACCGGTCTGTAGACCGTAGTTACACCGGGTTGCACTGGATAAAGGCGGTAGATATGAGAAAGATTGTTCCCTTGCTCTTTGTCGTTCTGATGGGGTGCATTGGTGTTTCTGGTCACGGTGGCAGCAATCGCCTGGTATGAAGTGGGCGCACAAGAAACCCTGTTCCGGCAGGCCGGAGTCGGGGCGTGGATTTACTGGTTGCTGTACGCGGCAAGCGCCCTGGCCCTGGTCTTCTGCCTTCTGCGGACCCGCAGCGCATTGGCCGGCCTCCAGGCCGGGCGAGGTCTGGCCGCGGGACTTGGTGACCCCCTGTGAATCAGGCGCTGGCAGACATCATTCTTGTCATCCATGCGTTGTTCATAGCTTTTGTGGTCATCGGGTTGGCATTGATAGTATCAGGCGGTCTGCGTCGCTGGCCATGGGTCAAGAACTTCTGGTTCAGGCTTGCCCATCTCCTGGCCATCGGCCTGGTTACCGCCGAGGTCTGGCTCGGCCGGGTCTGCCCGCTCACCATTTGGGAAAACAGGCTGCGGGATGGTGCGGAGGGAACCGCCTACCCGGCCGGTTTTATCCAATACTGGCTGAACAGATTGATTTACTGTGACCTGCCGCCATGGGTCTTTCAGCTCGCCTACACACTGTTCGCCATCCTGGTAGTGCTCGCATGGGTCCTGGTCCGGCCCCGGTCACCGTGGCGGAACCATCATCGAACAGAAAGGGAACATGCCGCTTCTTGAAATAAAAAATCTTTCATTTCAGGCCGGTGCCGCCGGGGCTAGAGGACATGTGGACTGCCTGGAAATTGTCTGCGATAATGCGACCGCAAGCGCGATTCCCATAGTCAGGGTAACCAATCCCCTGGCCAAGGTGACCCATGAGGCTGCCATCGGCAGCGTCGATAAGAGGCAGCTTGAAACCCTGATGGCGCACGGCCTGACCCCTGAAGAGGCGGTAGACGTAATTGTAAAAGGTATACTCCGGTAGATTGTCCGGCCGGGCACAGGTCCCGGCATCACCCCCCCCGACAAATCCCATCAGCCCCAAAGCTTGATGAACTCGTAACAACCCGAAAGGCTTCAAATGCCACCCAATAAAATCAACAAGTTACAAGACGAATCACGTCCGTCGAGCGGGTTGTTGCGAGACCGACAAAGCTTATGTCCGTCCGGAAATTTTTATCTTCCGGACGGCTCGACCAGATTGTTTCCAACATCCCTTCACGCCGATTGGATAGATATATCTGGTTATTTTTTTCGCGATCCTTGATCTTGAACGAAATTGCTCAGTTCTGGACGGACACCAGTTAGCCCGCATTTCTCGTAACAAACCCCTTGACACTTGAAAACCATTTTTTTATCTTTCGAGTGTTACTTTTTTTAATAACGTAGCACGATCACTTCCACCCGCATAGCGGACATCTGAAAAGGAGAATGGAAAAAATGAAACGCATAACCGGATATTTCCTGGCAACCTTCCTTGTTTTCTCGGGCAATTCCGCCTTTGGCGCGCACCCGCTGATCAGCGATGATGCCGGCACCCTGGGCAGGGGCAATTCCCAGATCGAAATCACCGGGGAATACGGCAGCGATGATGAGGCAGGCGTCAAGAGCGAGGCGACCGAACTGGCCGTGGCCCTGGGCCATGGGTTGACCGACAGCGTTGACCTCATCCTCGCCATTCCCTATCTGGCAACATGGACCGAGCAGGCCGGGGTCACCACCACCGCGGCCGGGGTCTCGGATCTCTCGGTTGAACTGAAATACCGTTTCTACGACCAGGACGCCCTGAGCCTGGCCCTGAAACCGGGGATCAGCGTGCCCACCGGTGATGAGCAACAGGGCCTGGGCAGCGGCCGGGCCACGGCCAGTCTTTTCTTTATCGCCTCCCACGAGGCGACTCCCTTAACCATGCATCTGAACCTCGGCTATATCCGCAATGAAAACCTGGCCGATGAGCAGAGGGATCTCTGGCATCTCTCCCTTGCCTCGGAACTGGAACTGGACGACCGCCTCAGGGGCGTGGCCAATATCGGCTGGGAGCGGAACCCGGATTCCACCTCAGACACCCCGGTCGCCTTTATCCTGGGCGGGTTTGTTTACTCAATCAACCAGACCGTTGACCTTGACCTGGGAATAAAATACGGCCTGTCCGGCCCGGAAACGGATTTCTCCCTGCTGGCCGGGCTGACCATCTGTTTCTGAACATGGCACCTGGGTGGATGATCGACATCCCGGAGTCTCCTTTCTGTCGCTTACCTTCACCTTTCCCTTGAATGACAAAAGGGACGACGCGGCGAACCTTGCGGAATGTGGATGGAAAAGGTATACCATTATAGAGTCGCGCGACCCGGCCGACAGAGACTTCAGCCTCTCCCGGTTCATCGAGGACGCGCAACAAAAGGTATGCCAACCCATGTGAGCCGCCCATGCCATCCTCTGCCTGCAGCACCAATCCACCATCCTGCCGATACCGGTTATGCCGGGATGATGCCGGTCTGCTTTCCATTGTCTTCCAGGGCCGCCTGGATGAGAGTTCCGCCTCGCGCCTGATCAAGGAGTTCAGCACCCTGCTCAAGGAACAAAAGCCGCGGATGGTGGCCCTTGACCTGTCTGGTGTCGAATATATCGATGACTTCGGGGTCGTGCTGCTGGCGGGCATCAAGAGCACGGTCAGCCGGCAGGGCGGCCGTTTCCGGCTGGGCAACATCCCGGCAGCGGTTGATCGAGTCCTGACAATGCATCATTTCAGCAGCCTCGGCCAACCGGCCGGGGCCGGGGTCCGCGACCAGTCCTCTGCCATCACCAGACTGGGTGGCGCCACTGTCAAGTCATTACAAACGGTTTCCTTTATGCTCGGTTTCCTGGGCGACACCTGCCTCTCTTTCTGCCGGGTCATGGCGCGTCCCCGGCTGCTCAGGGGAAACGACACCCTGACCAATATGCTCAAGATCGGGGTGGACGCCCTGCCGATCGTCGGGCTGATAAGCTTTCTGCTCGGTCTGATCATGGCCTTCATGTCATCGATGCAGCTTGCCCAGTTCGGCGCCAATATCTACGTGGCCTCCCTGGTCAGCCTGTCCATGACCCGGGAGCTGGGACCGATCATGACCGCGATCATCGTTGCCGGTCGCTCCGGCTCGGCCTTTGCCGCTGAGATCGGCACCATGAAGATCTCCGAGGAGATCGACGCCCTGTTCACCATGGGAATCGATCCGCACATCTTCCTGGTGCTGCCCCGCATGCTCGCCGCCCTGCTGGTGGTGCCCCTGCTGACCCTGTTTTCCGATCTGTTCGCCATCCTCGGCGGGATGCTGGTCGGGGTCTCCATGCTCGATCTCACGGTCAACGGCTACATCAATCAGACCATCCATAGCCTGGATCTCTTTGACGTCTACTGGGGCGTCGGCAAGGCGGCGCTGTTCGCGCTGCTCATCTCCTGGACCGGGTGTCTGCGCGGCTTCCAGGTCCAGGGCGGCGCCGCCGGGGTCGGCCAGGCCACCACCTCGGCGGTGGTTACCAGCATTTTTCTGATAATTCTGAGTGACTCCCTTCTGGTTGTTATGCTGCATTATCTGGAGAGATAACCCGGAGCAACGGACAAAACGCAGTGGTTGACAGAGAGAAAAAAGCAGCAAAAAAGGTGATAATCCGGGTCCGTGACCTCAGGGCCGGCTATGGCGAGGAAATTATCCTCGACAACATCAACTTTGACGTCTATCAGGGCGAGATTTTTGTTATCCTGGGGGGAAGCGGCTGCGGCAAGTCCACCTTGCTCAAGCACCTGATCGGTCTCTATTCGCCCATGGCCGGGACCATTACCATCAACGATGCGCTCCTTGACCGTGACGATGAGGCAGGGTTGCAGAAGATCCTGCGCCAGTGCGGGATTCTGTTCCAGAGCGGCGCCCTGTTCGGTTCGATGACGCTTGCCGAAAACGTGGCCCTGCCCCTGCGGGAGTATACCGACCTGCCGCCGCTGCATATCGATATCCTGGTCAGGATGAAGCTGGCCCTGGTTAATCTGAGCGGGTATGAGGATTACCTGCCCTCGGAGATCAGCGGCGGCATGAAGAAGCGGGCCGGCCTGGCCCGGGCCATGGCCCTCAACCCAAGGATACTGTTTTTCGACGAGCCCTCCGCCGGCCTGGACCCGATCACCTCGGCCGAACTGGACCAGATGATCATTCATCTCAACCGGATCCTCGGCACCACCATGATCATCGTCACCCACGAACTGGCCAGCATCTTTGCGGTTGCCGACCGGATCGTCATGCTGGATAAGCGGACCAGGGGAATCATTGCCGAGGGCCGGCCCGCCTATCTGCGGGACCATAGCCAAAACGAGTATGTCCGCCAGTTTTTCAACCGTCAACCCTCAGCCCGGACCGAGGTTGCGGCGCCGTTGTAGCGCGCCGGCAACAGCAGAGAGCAACTGGATATGATAAACCGGAGAAGAAATTTCCTGGTGGGATTGTTCGTGGCCAGCGGCCTGACCATTGCGGTGGCGGCGATCATCTGGCTGGGCATGAGCCGTTTTTTTGAAAAGGGCAGCTTTTATGCGGTCTACTTTGACGAATCGGTGCAGGGCTTGTCCGTTGATTCGCCGGTCAAGTACCGAGGCGTGGCCATCGGCAGGGTCGAGCGGATCGTGGTGGCGCCGGACTCGCGGCTCATCGAGGTGATCCTCAAGATCGAATCCGACCTTGAGCCGGAAGAGGACATGGTGGCCCAACTGAAGGTGGTGGGCATTACCGGCAGCATGTTCATCGAACTGGACCGGCATGTTGCCGGAGAACCGATTCGCACCCCGAAGCTGCGCTTTCCCACCGAATATCCGGTGCTGGCCTCCCGGCCCTCGGATATCAGCCAGCTGTTTCGCGGCATCGACGATATTGTCCAGAAACTGAATACCTTTGATATCGCCGGAATCTCCGCGCGCTTGAAAATCACCCTGGATCATATTGACCAGGCAGTGGTTGCAACCGATGTCAAGGCCATCGGCGATAAGGCCCGGCATGCCTTGACCGCCCTGGACCAGGCCATTGTCGATCTTGACCTCAAGGGAATCTCAAAGGGGCTCAAGCAGTCGCTGGCCAGCCTGAACAGGGACCTTGACCCGGCCCGCTGGGACGAGATCATGGGCGGTCTGCAGGGAACCATCGTTGCGCTGGACAAGGCGGTTGGTAATCTAAACCAGCTGCTGGCAAACGCCTCCGGGGTGGTGGATAAAACCGGCAGCTCCATCTCAATGGTGAACAACAACCTCTACAGGGTCGGCCGGGACCTGGAAACGGCCGGCGGGCAGCTGAAGCAGCTGCTCGAACAGCTCAACGATCAGCCGTCGCGGTTGTTGTTCAGCCAGCCGCCGCCCCGGCGGAAGACAGAGGACAGATGACAGAGACAGATGACAGATGACAGATGACAGAGGACAGAGGACAGATGACAGAGGACAGAGGACAGAGGACGGAAAAGACAGTGGACAGTGGACAGTGGACAGTGGGCAGTGGACAGTAAAAAATATGGAGCGATGATCGTGGCCCGGAATATAATATTCCCTGACCCCTGACCCCTGACCCCTGACCCCTGACCCCTGACCCCTGACCCCTGAACAACATGGAACAAAGACCATGATTCGCAAAAGATGTTTCTTCCTGACCGTCCTGGCCGTGGCCCTGATCTCGGCCGGCTGCGCAACGCTTAAACGGCCGGCGCTGGAAATCGAATACTATACCCTGGAGTACGACAGCCCGGCGGTTGATCTCCCGGGCGCGACCGGGCCCCTGGCGGCCCTGCTGCGGGTAGAGCGTTTTTCCGCGGCCCCGCCCTATGAGACCAACCGTATAGTCTTTCGGGAGCGACAATTCGACCTGGACACCTATTTCTATCACCGGTGGCGGGCAGTCCCGGCTGATCTGGTCTCCTATTTTCTGACCCGCGATTTGCAGCAAAGCGGCCTGTTCAAGGCAGTATCCCCGTCAGTCACCACCATGCCCCATACCCACGTGGTGGCGGCCACGGTGGATGAATTTCTTGAGTGGGACACCGATCGCGGCCGGCAGGCGGTTATTACCCTGCATCTTTCCCTGATCGTTGCCCGGGAACCGGATATCAGCAAGCGGGTCCTGTTCCAGGAGCGGTTTACCGCCCGCTATCCCTGCGGCGATAAACAGCCCCGGGAGGTGGCCCGGGCCATGAGTCTGGCCATGGCCGATATCTCCCGCCAGGTGGCAATCCGCATCCATCAGGCCCTGTCAACCCCTGCAAGGTAAGTACGATGCCCGATATCGGCAACCTGCCTGAACTGGACAAGTATCTGGTCTTTTTTGAGGCCGGCGAGACGGTGTTTCTTGAGGGCGATACATCCCAGGACATGTATTTCCTGGTCCAGGGCTCGTTTGAGATCTTTAAGGATGACCAGAAGATCTCGGTTGTCTCCGAATCCGGTTCATTGGTTGGGGAGATGTCCTTTCTGCTGGGCGAGAAGAGAACCGCCACCGTCAAGGCCGGTGAACCGGTCAAGGCCATCCGGATTCCGGTCGACACGATAGCGGATTTCATGGTCGATTTCCCGGCCCTGGCCCCGCAGATCAGCAAGACCCTGGCCCGGCGCCTGCAGGAGACCACCCGGGTGGCCCATGGTCTCAAGGAGTTCTGCGACCATTTGCCCGACGCGTTGATCATGACCGACAAGGACCGGAAGATCCTGGCCTGGAACCGGGCCGCGGAAAGGCTGCACGGCCGAACCTGGGATCAGATGGAGGGGCACTCCCTGGCCGAGGTGTACCATGATCCCGAGGAGTACCGGCAGTTCGTTGACGACATCCATGCCGGCCGATCCCTGACTGAAAAGATCCTGACCATTAAACATCCAAACGAAGAGGCCCGCTCGATCTCTACCAGTACCACCGTACTCTACGACGGCCATCATAATGTCAACGGTTTCATCTTCCTGGCCCGGGACGTTACCAGGACCAAGATGCTGGAACAGCGGTACCGCCGGATAAGGAGCTGGCTCGTCCCGCTGGCGGCCCTGGCCGTCCTGCTGGTTGTCGTCATCTCTTTCAGTATTGCCTCGTTTTCCAGGGGGGTGCGCATCCTGGATCAGCGCAAGGCAAGTTTCCGGGACCGGATTATCAAGGACAGCCGGGCCCTGGCCCCGGTCATTGCCGGACTCCGGGTCCGGGGAAACAGCCGGGCCATCGACATCGTGCTCAGGGATTATTTTGCTACCCGCAACCCGGATTTTTTCGGGATTACCGGGCTGACCGTGCTGGACATGGACAAAAAGGTTATCAATTCCTTTGTCCCGCCGGGCCAGGGCTGGCAGGTGGAGACCGGCCACAGTTACAGCGGAATCTCCTTCAAGGGGTACGGCCACTCACCCTATAAGCTGCTTTCCCTGTTCCATGCCGCTGCGGATCATCCCATGGGCCGCAAAGGGGTGGAGATCGCCTATGCCATGGAGTGGCGGGCGGGCGGGGAGGGCGAGACCGGCTGGCTGCTCTTTCAGCTGGACATGGAACGGTTGAATAATGATTTCGGGGTGGATGAGAAGATCCTGTCGAAAATCAAGTTCGACTCGGCCGGCCGGGGAGGGTAGGTTCAGTACTTCTTGTCAGCATAGGCCAGCCAGCCGCCGGCCAGGATCAACTCCCGGTCAAAGGGATTAAGGGTGAAGCTACAACCCACCTCATCGGCCGTACCCCTGGCCGTGAGCCGGCCGGCCTCGATGTCCACGCTGATCTCCACCCCGTCACCCAGGCCCATGATCCGGTCGATATCGGTCTTGGGCAGCTCCACGGCCAGCATCCCGCAGTTAAACATGTTCTGCCTGAAGATCCGGGCAAAGCCCTCGCCGATCACCACGTTGATCCCATTGACCTCAAAGACCCATACCGCGTGCTCCCGCGAGGAGCCGCAGCCGAAATTGGCCCGGGTGACGATCACCCGGGCATCCTGCAGCGCCCGGGACCGGGGATCAAAGCCGTCCAGCTTCAGGTCCTCGAGGATGTAGGGGGCCAGGGCCTTCTTGCTGCTCTCGGTCAGGTACTTGGCCGGGATGATCTCATCGGTGTTGATATCGTTTCTGTCCAGGAAAAGGGCCGGACCGCCGAACTGTTTCATCATCTTCTCCATCTATTGTTTCTTTTATTTACAAAAAATCCCGGGGATCGGTAATGGCGCCGGTAACCGCGGTTGCGGCCGCGGCGGCCGGGCTCATCAGGTGGACCATCCCGCCCTTGCCCATCCGGCCGTTGAAGTTGCGGTTGGTGGTGGAGGCGCAGGATTCGCCCTCGGCCAGCACCCCGTTGCTCATCCCCAGGCAGGCGCCGCAGGTGGGGTTGGTAACGCAGAAACCGGCCTGCATGAAGATGGTGATGATCCCCTCCTCCATGGCCTGGGCATAGACCGCCGGGGTGGCCGGCGACAGGATGCCGCGGACCTCGGCGGCCAGGGTGCGGCCCTTGAGGATCCGGGCCGCCTGGCGCAGATCCTCGATCCGGCCGTTGGTGCAGGAACCCATGTAGACCTGGTCCACCCTTGTGCCGGCCATCTCGCTGATGTCCTTGACCTCGTCCGGCTTGAAGCCGAAGGTGACCTGGGGCGTCAGGCCGGAGATCTCGAAGGTCATGGTCTCGGCATACACCGCATCCGGGTCGGAATGATATTTTTTAAAATCCGCGACCGCCGCCGCGACGGTCGGGTAGTCGTCCTGGATGTGGGGCCAGAGATAGTCGGCAGTGACCCGGTCGGGCAGACAGACCCCGCAGGTGGCGCCGGCCTCGATGGCCATGTTGCAGAGGGTCATCCGCGACTCCATCGACATTTTTTCAACTACCGGACCGGTGAACTCCATCACCTTGTTGGTGGCGCCGTTCACGGTCAGCTTCTTGATGATGTGCAGGATAACGTCCTTGGCATATACCCCGTCCGCCAGGCAGCCGGTGATCTCGATTTTCATGGTCTCCGGCTCCTTGAAGGAACAGACCCCCTTGAGGATCCCCACCTCCAGGTCGGTGGTGCCGATGCCGGCGGCAAAGGCGCCAAAGGCACCATGGGTACAGGTGTGGGAATCGCCCATGATCACCGTGTTGCCCGGCCGGATGAAGCCCTTTTCCGGAAACAGGGCGTGGCAGACGCCGTTGGCGCCGATATCGAAAAAATCGCGGATATGGTGGCGCCGGGCCCAGTCCCGGAGGATCTTGGCCTGGGTGGCGGTCTTGGAATCCTTGGACGGGGTGACGTGATCGATCACCGCCTTGATCCCGGCGGGATCGAAGACCCGGTCCATGCCCCGTTCCATCAGATCGGTGATGGCAATGGGGGTGGTGATTTCGTGACACATCACCACGTCGATGTCCAGAACCACGTTACCCGGGCAGGGGGTATCCCTGAGATGGGCGGCAAAGATTTTTTCGGTAATGGTCTTTCCCATGTTTTCAACCTCTTCTCAATACAATTTGAACATCCCCGGATTATTCTCCAGGGCCGGTTTTTGAAAAAACTCGATCCGCTCCGGTCACGCCGGGCGATGCAACAACAATCGAAACCACTTTTATTACCCAGCTTGGTGCGCCGCGTCAAACGAAAAGTATTGATCTGTGCGGAGCAAGGCGGGGATATTGATGCATCCACATTGCGTCAACGCGGTGGTTATGCTACAGAACAGGGACCACCGGCGCATTTTCCGGCCGGAACGTACGCCGGCCGGGGCTCTTTTTTTCTGGAGATGGGGGAGGCGGCCGGCAAACATTTTTTATAAAGAGTGAGGTCACATGCGGATTTTTCGTTTTTTTCTGATATTGCTGGCAGCCATGATCCTGGATCCGGCCCTGCTCTTTGCCGCCCACGGGGTGAGCATTAACGGCCAACTCAGGTATCCGGCTGATTTTTCCCGCTTTGACTATGTTTCCGACCAGGCGGTCAAGGGCGGCCGGTTGCTGCTCAACGATCTCGGCAGTTTTGACAAGCTGAACCCCTACACCCTGAAGGGCAGCGCCCCCACCGGGATCGATTTTTTTGTATTCGAGCCCCTGGCCGTGTCCAGCCTGGATGAGCCCTTTGCCAAGTACGGATTGATCGCCAGTGATATCGAGCCGGCCGCGGACCGTCTGTCCGTAACCTTTACCATTGATGAAAGGGCTCGCTTCTCGGACAACAGCCCGGTGACTCCCGGGGATGTCAAGTTCTCCCTGGAGACCATGAAGAGTTCGGCGGCCCACCCCTTTTACCAGGCCTATTTCCAGGATATCACCCGGGCCGAGGTCCTGGACTCCCGGCGGGTCCGTTTTTATTTTGCCAGGCCCAACCGGGAACTTTCTCTTATTGCCTGCGAGGTGCCGGTGTTTTCAGAGAAGTTTTACCGGGAACATCCCTTTGACAGCCCGGGAATGGAAATACCCCTGGGCAGCGGTCCCTATGTGCTGGACGAGGTAAGGCCCGGCAAGACGGTTACCTATCGCCGCAACCCGGACTACTGGGCGGTCGATCATCCGGTCCGGCGGGGGATGTTCAATTTCAACACCATTACCTACAAGTTTTTCAAGGACCAGATCGTGTCGGTGGAGGCCTTTAAGGCCCATGAGTTTGATTTCATGTCGATCAATATCGCCAAGCAGTGGGCCCGGGACCTCACCGGTCCCAAGTTCGAGAGCAGGGCGATCATCAAGGAGACCCTGCCGCACCACAACAACGCCGGGATGCAGGGGTTTGTCTTCAACCTGCGGCGGCCCCTGTTTGTCGACCGCCGGGTGCGCAAGGCCCTGGTCCTGGCCTTTGATTTCGAGTGGGCCAACAGCAAGCTCTTTTTCAACCAGTACACCCGGTCCTCCAGCTATTTCAGCAATTCCTACCTTGCGGCCAAAGGGCTGCCCCAGGGGCTGGAACTCTCATACCTGGAGCCGTTTCGCGACCAGCTGCCCCCCGAGGTGTTCACCACCCCGCCCACACCCTTTTCCACCAATCCGCCGGCAAGCCTGCGCCATAATCTCCGGGCCGCTAAAAAGCTGCTGGCCGCGGCCGGCTGGCAGGTGAAAGACGGGTCTCTGCGGGACCGGGCCGGCCGGCCGTTTGTTTTTGAGATTCTGCTGGTCTCCCCCTCCTTTGAACGGGTAATGGCTGGCTATGCCAAGAACCTGGCCAAGCTGGGGATCAAGATCAGCTACCGTTCCATCGACCCGGCCCTGTATATCGACCGGGTCCAGCGGTTCGATTATGACATGGTGGTCAACGTCTTCGGTCAGTCCCAGTCACCGGGCAACGAGCAGCGCGACTACTGGCACTCTTCAACGGCCGATGTTCCGGGCTCGCGCAACCTCATCGGGCTCAAGGACCCGGTGGTGGATGCGCTGGTGGAGAAGATCATCTACGCCACCGGCCAGGAGGAACTGGACGCGGCCTGCCGGGCCCTGGACCGGGTCCTCTGGTACGGCTATTATGTGGTCCCCAACTGGTATCTGGCCGTGCACCGGGTGGCCTATTGGAACATCTTTGACCGGCCCGGGACCCTTCCCCTCTACTATTCACCGATCCAGGCCCTGATGACCTGGTGGATGAAATAACCGGTTTTTTTGATTTGGTCCGGGTAAACATTCAGTAAACCCCCTCCTATCGGGAAAGGGGTTTTCTTCTACCAACGGCCGCTCCATTGAGAAGGGCCGGCTGTTCATAAACAGGCTATCAAGCAGGAACTCGCTTCGCCGCGGCGGC
>JAKITW010000077.1 GCA_021647905.1 Desulfobacterales bacterium
CGCCGTTGCGGCGAAGCGAGTTCCTGCTTGATAGCCTGTTTATGAACAGCCGGCCCTTCTCAATGGAGCGGCCGTTGGTAGAAGTAAACCCCTTTCCCGATAGGAGGGGGTTTACTGAATGTTTACCCGGGCCAGACACCAATGAAAACCGGAATCATTGACTTTCACACCCATGCCTTTCCCGACCAGGTGGCAGCCCAGGCGATCCCCTTTCTGGAAAAGGAAGGAGAGATCACCGCCTTTCACGACGGCCGGATAACCTCGCTCATCGCCTCCATGGACCGGGCCGGGGTGGAAAAGAGCGTGCTCTGTTCCATTGCCACCAGACCGGCCCAGTTTGATTCGATCCTGGCCTGGTCGCACCGGATCCGCTCCGAACGGATCATCCCCTTGCCGTCCTTCCACCCGGCAGACCCCGATTGCCTGGCGCAGATCCACCGGATCAAGGACCAGGGTTTCCCAGGGGTCAAGCTGCACCCCTATTATCAGGATTTTTATCTTGACGAGGAACGGATGCTGCCCATCTATGACAAACTCTGCCGGGAAAACCTGCTGGTGGTGATGCACACCGGCTATGACATCGCCTTTCCCCGGACCAGGCGGGCGACCCCGGCCCAGATCATCAAGGTCGTGGCCCGGTTTCCTGACCTCAAACTGGTGACCACCCATCTGGGCGGCTGGGATATCTGGGACGAGGTGGCTGAACTCATGATCGGCAAACCAGTGTACATGGATATCTCCTACACCCTGGACTTTCTCGACCGGGAAAAGGCAAAAAAAATGATCCTCGACCACCCCGGGGAGTATGTCCTGTTTGGGACCGACTCCCCCTGGGCCGACCAACGCGCAGCGGTACGGCAACTTAAAGAGCTGGAACTGGGCGCGGAACTGGAGGAGCTGATCCTGCGGGGCAATGCCGAGCGACTGCTGCGGGATTCCTGAAAAAGGGCTAATCCCTTTTCCCGGCCGGCCTGGGCAGGAGCGAGGCAAGAACCACCGCTGCCAGGGCAAAAATGGCTGCCATCAGAAAACTGGTGGAAAAACCGCCGCTCTGCTCGGCCAGGACCCCGGCGATTCCCGGGCCGGCAATCTGGCCCAGGGCAAAGATAAAGGTGATAAAGCCGAACACACCGGTGGCCCGGCGAGGCCCGGCCAGGTCACCCACCAGGGCCGACATGATCGAGGGGATGCTCCAGGCGACAATGCCGAAACAGCCGATGGAGAGATAGAGGAAGAGTTCCGGCAGCCTGAAGGCCACCAGCAGATAGGCCGCGGTCTGGATGGCGAACACCGTGATCAGGCTCGCCTTTCTCCCGACCCGGTCGGACAGGCTGCCGAAGATCGGTCCGGAAAAAAGACTCAAAAAACCGACCCAGGCCCAGAAATTTCCTGCCGTTGCCTCGGAAAACCCCCTTTCCTGGATAAGGGTGGTGACAATAAAGGTGGCGTAAATCACATAGGTGTAGCCAAAGAGAAAGTAGATCGCGCCCAGGTGCAGCACATCCCGCCGCCGGATGACAGGCTCCCTTGCCGGCAGCTTGAGCAACCCGTCGTCTGAGCCAACCGGTAGTCGCCGGCCCCAGGGCTCCAGCCCCTTTTCCTTGGGATCGTTGCGGAGCACCAGCAGGCAGATAACAGCAACCACCAGGACCATGCCCCCCAGGACCTGCCAGCTCAGACGCCAGCCGTGTATCCCGCCGAACCGATTCAGGAAAGGGACCAGTTTGCCGGCAAGCAGGATGGCAAAACCGCTGCCGATAACCACATAGCCGGTGGCCTTGCCCCGCTTGCTGCTGCAGAACCAGGATCCGGTCAGGGTCATCATCGGCACGTTGGCAGCGCCGCTGCCCATGCCGGTCACCGTATAGAGCAGCAGGATGGCCATGAACCCGTCGGCCCTGCCGATCAGCAACATGCAGCTGCCGGTAACCAGCAGGCCCAGGAATATAAGCCGCCGGGAGCCCAGCCTTTTGTTGAAAAAACCGCAGAACAGGACCGCGACCAGGTAGCCGACGAAATTGCCGGTGCTGATCAGGCCCATCTGCGAGTAGGTAAGGGCCAGGGACTCCCCCATGGCCGGCAGGAGCATCCCGATGGCGAACCGGCCCAGGCCCAGGCTGGCAAAGATACACAGGGTGCCGGCGGCAACGATGTACCAGCCGTAGTGGATCGGCCGCTTATTCATGAGCGGTCTGCGCCGGGCAGGTTATTTTTTCCCCCTGGCCGCGGCCATGGTCTTTTTAAAGGCATCGGCCGAGCGTTCAATCACTGTATCCTCAACACAGAAGGCGAGCCGGAAGTAGCCGGGCATGCCGAACCCCCGGCCCGGCACGGCCAGGATCTTCTGCTCCTGCAGCAGGGCCACGAACTCGACATCATCTTCCATGGGCGCCTTGGGGAACAGATAAAAGGCGCCCTTGGGCGGGATGAACTCATAGCCCGCCCCGGTGAGGATCTTACAGAAAAGCTCCCGCCGCCGGGTATAGATACCGGTGTCCACGGTGACCCCCTGCAGCTCGCCCACCACCCGCTGCATCAGGGCCGGGGCATTGACAAAACCCAGGATCCGGTTGGCCAGGTTCATCGCCCCCAGCAAGGGGGCCTTGTCGGTAATCCCGGGATGCACGGCAATATAGCCGATCCGTTCGCCGGGCAGGGAGAGATCCTTGGAATAGGAAGAGACAACAATGGAATCACCAAAGGCCTGGAAGATGCTGGGCACCTCATGGTTGTCGAACACGATCTTCCGGTAGGGCTCGTCCGCGATTAAAAAAATGGTGGTGCCGAACTTCTCCCCGGCCGCGGCCAACACCTCGCCCAGCCCGGCAAGCTCATCACTGCCGTAGATCTGGCCGGTGGGATTGTTGGGACTGTTGATGATGATCGCCTTGGTCCGAACGGTGAGCGCGTCGGCGATCGCCCCCAGGTCCAGGCTGAAATCAGCAGCGGTAGGGACCACCTTGGCTGTGCCGCCGTGGTTGTCCACGTAAAAGTGGTATTCAACAAAAAAAGGGGCCAGCACAATCACCTCGTCACCAGGATCGAGCAACGACTTCAGCACCACGTTCAGTCCCCCGGCGGCGCCGCAGGTCATCAGGATATCGTCCCGGCCCAGGGTCACCCCCTGCTCCCTGGATATCTGGCCGGCCACCGCGGCCCGCACCTGGGGATAGCCGTTATTGGGCATATAGCTGTGGATTCCCGGCCCTTCCATTGCGGCTATCCGGGCGATGGCCCGGCTGAACTCGGCCGGCGGCGGCAGATCCGGGTTGCCGAGGCTGAAGTCAAAGACGTTTTCCGCGCCATGCTCAGCCTTCATCCGGGCCCCTTCCTCGAACATCTTCCTGATCCAGGATGACCGCTCTGCAAACTCGTTCATTTTTTTTGATATCGCCATGATCTGATTCCTCTCAATAACGGTGTGGTATCGGAAACTCTTTAAGCGGCATTTACAGTTTACGTCTGTCAACAATACGATCGGCCTTGCCTTCCGACCGTTCCAGGGATTTCTCCTCAACCAGCTTGATGTCCACCGAGATGCCCAGTTCCGTGGCCAGCTGTTTTTTGATCAGATCGACCATCTGCCGCTGCTTGCGCATCTGGTCGAAGAAAATCGACTCCACAACCTCCACCAGCACGGTGATTTTGTCAAGCCGTCCGTCCCGTTCCACCACGATCTGGTAATGGGGCTTGGTGCCCTCGATCTCGAACAGGACATTTTCGATCTGGGAGGGATATACATTGACCCCCTTGATGATCAACATATCGTCGGTGCGGCCCAGCACCCGCTCCATCCGGTAAAGGGTCCTGCCGCAGGGACAGGGCCCGGTGATCAGCCGGGTCAGGTCCCGGGTCCGGTAACGGATCACCGGGAATGCCTCCTTGAAAAGGGTGGTGATCACCAACTCGCCCACCTCGCCGGGCCGGACCGGCTCCAGGGTCTCCGGGTCGATTATCTCGACCAGAAACTGATCCTCGTTGATGTGCAGCCCGTTTCTTTCCAGGCACTCCCCGGCCACCCCGGGCCCCATCACCTCACTCAGGCCGTAGTTGTCGGTGGCCACGATCCGCAGCCGGTTCTGGATCTCGGTGCGCATCGCCTCGGACCAGGGCTCGCCGCCGAACAACCCGTACTTCAGGGAGAGGGCGCTGATGCTGATATTCTTTTCCGCCATGATATCGGCCAGCAGCAGGGCATAGCTGGGGGTGCAGACCAGGGCCGTGGTCCGGAAATCCTGCATGATCCGGATCTGCCGCTTGGTGTTGCCGCTGGAAATGGGGATCACCGAGGCCCCGACCCGCTCGGCCCCGTAATGCAGGCCGAAACCGCCGGTGAACATGCCGTAGCCGAATGCGATCTGGACCACGTCGTCCTTGCCTACCCCGGCAGCGGTAAGAATCCGGGCCACCATGTCGGACCAGTTCCTGATATCGTTTCTGGTGTAGCCGACCACGGTGGCCTGGCCGGTGGTGCCGGAAGAGGAGTGCACCCTGACCACCTCCCTGAGCGGCACGGCAAAGAGACCGTAGGGATAGTTGTCGCGCAGGTCCTGCTTGGTGGTAAAGGGCAGCGACCGCAGTTCGGCCAGCGACCGGAAGCCGTCCGGGTCCACCCGCAGTTCCTTGAATTTCTTGCGGTAGAAGGGCACATGGGTTGCGACCCGGTACAGGGTCGACTGCAGCCTTTCCAGTTGCAGTTGCTCAAGGTCGTCCCGGCCCATGCATTCTTTTTCCTGGTCCCAATACATAATAACCTCGTAAAAAAATAGTTCCAACCGTTCGAACGTTCAAACAGTGCAAACACTCAAACGGTCCAAACGGTTATTCACCAACATCCCGGCCCAGATAGGCCCGCTGCACGTCCCGGTTGGCCAACAGGTCATCGCCAGGTCCCTGGACGATTATCTTGCCGGTCTCCAGGACATAGCCCCGGTCGGCGATTTTAAGGGCCGCCTTGGCGTTCTGCTCCACCAGCAGCACGGTCTTGCCGCTATCCCGGAGGGTGGCGATGACCCGGAAGATATCCTTGACAATCAGTGGGGCCAGCCCGGTGGAGGGTTCGTCCATCATCACCAGGGCGGGCCTGGCCATCAGTGCCCGGCCCATGGCCAGCATCTGCTGCTCGCCGCCGGACAGGGTACCGGCCAGTTGGTTACGCCGTTCCTTAAGGAGCGGAAAAAGCTCATAAACGGCAGCCATTTCTTGTGGCACCGCATCCTTGTTTTTTTTCGACTGTACATAACCACCGAGGACCAGGTTTTCTTCAACCGACATGGTGGCAAATACCTGGCGTCCCTCCGGCACCAGGGAACAGCCCATGCCGACTATCTTCTGCGGCGCCACCCGGTTTAAATCATCACCCATAAATGATATTTGACCGGCAGTAACCCGGATCAGACCGGCAATGGTATGCAGCAAGGTGGTCTTGCCGGCGCCGTTGGCGCCGATAATGGTGACGATCTCACCGGGATCCACATGCATGGATATCCGTTTCAGGACCCTGAGCTTGCCGTAGCCCGCCTCCAGGTTTCTTATCCTAAGCATCCTCGTGCCGCCTCGACATCTCTGTTATTCCCGTTTTCGCCTGTCTCTTCTTCAACATTCTACATTTTTAATTCTGCATTCGACATTTATTTTCTATTCCTCTTCTCCCAGATAGACCCGGATCACCTCCGGGTTCTGCTGGATTGAGCCTGGCAGGCCCTCTGCAATCTTCCGGCCGAAACTCAACACCACGACCTCGTCGGATATGTCCATGACCAGCGACATGTCGTGTTCAACCAGGAGCACGGTTACCCCCTGGTTCCGGATGGCGGAGATCATCGCGCCGATCTCGGCGGTCTCGTAGATATTGAGGCCGGCGGCCGGCTCATCCAGAAGGAGCAAGCTGGGCTCGGTGGCCAGGGCCCGGGCAAACTCCACCGCCCGCTGCTGCCCGAAGGCGAGGTTGGTCACCTCGGTATCGGCTTGGTCGGCAATACCCATAAATTCGAGAAGTTCCATGGACTTCTCCAGAATCTCCCGCTCCTCCCGCCAGGTCCGGGGCAGGTTGAGCATCCCGGCGATAAACCCGGCCCGGCTGCGGATATGCCGGCCGACCATCACATTCTCCAGGGCGGTCATCCCGTGGAACAGTTTGATATTCTGGTAGGTCCGCGACAGACCCCGGCGGGCGATCTGAAAGGGCCTCTTGTTCTGGATGGTCCTGCCGTCAAAAAGAACCGTGCCGGAGTCAGTGGCCAGGTTGCCGGCGATCAGGTTGAACAAGGTGGTCTTGCCGGCGCCGTTGGGGCCGATGACCGCCTTGATCATCCCGCGCTCCATGGTAAAACCGACCTTGTTGACCGCCTTCAGGCCGCCAAAGGAACGGCAGAGATTGTCTATTTCGAGAAAGGCCATATATTAACAAACCGTTTGAACGTTTGAACCGTTTAAGCGTTTGAACGATATTGCCACTATTTCCCCCTGCCGGCCAGGGCCTTTACCCTTGCCAGGAGGTGCAGCCGCAGAATCCCCTCCGGGGCAAACAGCATGATCAGGATCAGAATGACCCCGAACACCGCATCGTCGTAAGAGCCGAACACCCCCCTGAGCGACAGGAAGTTCAACACCACCCCCATGATCATGGCCCCCCAGAGGTTGGCCATGCCGCCCACGGCAACGATGGCCACGTAGCGGACCGATTTCATCACCCCGGCCTCGGACGGGCCGATGCCGCCGTTGTAATGGGTTAAAAATACCCCGCCCAGGGCGGCGAACGCCGCACTGAGGACAAAGGTATAGAGCTTGTAGCGGGCCGTATTGACCCCCATGGCATTGGCCGCCTCCTCGGCGCCGTGGATGGAGCGCAAGGCCCGGCCGACCCGGGAATGGATCAGGTTGAGCAGCAGCACCATACAGATGATGAGGATGCCCCAGGCAATGTAGTAGTTGAACACCCGGGCCTTGAAGCTGCCGCTTACCTCAACACCGGGAAAAACGAAAAATCCCGGCACCTCGGAGATGCCGTCCGCCTCGCCGAAATAGGGGCTGGCCAGGGCGATCCGGAAGATGATGATCCCGAACCCCAGGGTGGCCATGGCCAGGTAATGACCTTTCAGCTTGAGTACCGGCCCGCCCAGGGCAAAGGCGATGACCATCGCGGCCAGAATGGCGATGATACAGGCGGGCCAGGGATGCACGGTAAGCAGGCTGTCGCCGTACAGGCCCTGGCGGGAGACCAGGATCCCCAGCCTGTCCAGCAGGGCCACCAGCGGCTGGTCCTGCATGGCTATCAGATTATGGGTGGTCAGGGAGGCGGCGAGATAGCCGCCAATGGCGAAGAAACCGGCATGACCAAGGGAAAGCTGGCCGGCATAGCCCATGACCACACAGAGACCGATCACCACCAGCGAGTAGTAGGCCGACATGGTCAACTGGGTCAGGTAATAGGCGGTGCCGGTCAATTGGGTGGCCAACTGGACGGTGATCACCACAACCAGCAGCATTGCCACCGGGATATAGCGCTTGAACCCGTGCATCAGAATTCCTTCAGGCTGGCCGCTTCACTGCAGCCGAACAGGCCGTGCGGCCGGACAAAAAGGATCAACAGCAGGATGGAGGTGGCAATGGCGTCCTGAAAGGCCAGCGGCAGCACCGAGATACTGAACGACTCGATGATCCCCAGGAGCAGACCGGCGGCCACCGCGGCCATGCTGTTGCCCAGTCCGCCGATAATGGCCACGGTAAACCCCTTGATCGCCAGCCCGGGTCCCATCTCATACTGGGTATAGGTGATCGGCGACATCACGCAGCCGGCCACCGCGCCGATCCCGGCGCTGAGCATAAAGGAGAGGGTCACCATGTTCTTGGGGTTGATCCCGCAGAGGATGGCGGCCCGGCGGTTGGCGGCGCAGGCCCGCATCTCCCGGCCCAGGGAACTCAGTTTGAAAAAGAGGCTCAGGCCGGCGACCATCACCGAACAGACCCCGATCACCCAGAGCACCTGGGGCGATATCCTGCTCCCCAGAATGGAGATCGAGGTCACCTCGTTACCGACAAAGTAGGGCAGCGACCGGACGCTCTCCCCCCAGATGTGCAGGGCCGCCTCTCTGACCAGAATGGAAAGTCCGATGGTGATGATGATCATCCGCAGAACCGACGGGCTCTCCAGCCAGCGGATAAAAAAAATCTCGATCAGGGCGCCGATGAGCATCGTCGCAATCACCGCCAGGATGATGGCCGGCAGGAGCGGCATGAACTGGTCCAGGGAAATGGCGATCATCCCGCCCAGCATGACGAATTCGCCCTGGGCGAAGTTGATGATCCCGGTGGTGTTGTAGATGATGTTAAAACCGATGGCAACTATGGCATAGATGATGCCATAGGTTATGCCGGCGAACAGGTATTGGCTGAAGAGTTCGAGATTCATCAGGCGTGCCGGCAACGGGCCGGGAAAAAGGCTGCTTGGGTTATCGCCCGGAACGGCTCACAGAAAGCAGGTGAACAGGGAGGTCCCTGTTCACCTGCGCAACCGCTCCTTGGTCCAGCCATGCCGGTTTATATGAAAGTCGTGCCGGACAAAGCCCGCTGTCCGGGGAGATTTTCATTGCTGGTTGTGACTGCGGCCCAAAAGTTTGGTCCAGCCATGCTGGTTTATATGAAAGTCGTGCCGGACAAAGCCCGCTGTCCGGGGAGATTTTCATTGCTGGTTGTGACTGCGGCCCAAAAGTTTGGTCCAGCCATGCTGGTTAGTGGTAGATTACGAACTTGCCGTCTTTTACGGTCAGCATCTCAAAGGAATCCATGCCCAGGCCGTTATGGTCCTCGGCCGAGAAGTTAAAAACCCCGCCGGTACCGGCAAGACCTTGGAGATTCTCAATGGCGTCGCGGACCTTGGCCGGATCATCGGAGCCGGCCTTTTTAATGGCCGCCACCAGGATGGTCAAGGCGTCATAGGCATGGCCGCCAAAGGTGGAGGCGGCCTCGTTGTACCTGGACTCGTAATCATGCTTGTATTTGGTCAGCAGGGCCTTCTGGGGATTGTCGTCGGGCAGGCTGTCAACCACCAGCAGCCGGCCGGCCGGAAAGATGATCCCCTCGGCCGCGGCCCCGGCGGCCTGCACATACTTGATGTTGCCAAAGCCATGGCTCTGGAACAACGGCACGTCCCAGCCGGCCTGGCGCATGTTCTTGGCCACAATGGCCTGGGCCGGAACGATGGACCAGTTGATCACTGCCTGGACATCCTTGTGGGCCATGAGCTTGGCCACCAGGGCGGACAGATCAGTGGCCTTCTTGTCGTACACCTCGCTTACCACCACCTTGATGCCGAACTCCGGGGCAAGCTTCTCAAGCTGGCCCTTGCCCGCCTTGCCGAAGCCGGTGTTGCCCACCACCACCGCGATCTTGTTGATCCCCATCTTCTGCATCTCCATGAAGATCTTCTTGACCGCAAAGCTGTCCTTCTGGGGGGTCTTGAAGACATACTTGGCCACCGGGTTGACAATCACCTCGGCGGCGCCGCAGGAGATCATGATGGTCTTGGCCTGCTCAACGATGTTCTTCATTTTCATGCTCTCGCCGCTGGTGGACGGTCCCAGGATGGCGAACACCTTGTCTTCCTCAATGAGTTGCTTGGTAAAAGAGATCGCCTTTTCCGGGTTGGCGCCGGAATCCTTGATAATCAGGTCGATCTTATCGCCGTTGATCCCGCCGTTGGCATTGATCTCCTCCACCATCATCTCCAGGGTACGCGCCTCCGGGCCGCCCAGAAACGAGGCCCCCCCGGTGACCGCCAGGATGGCGCCGATCTTGATGGTCTTGGCAAGTGCCTGCCCGGGCAGCATAAATGCCACCACAGCGGCACAACAGACAAAAATGGCCAATAAGTTTGTGTGCAGTTTTCCTTTCACCTTGTTTCTCCTTTCAGTGACTGTTGTTGCGGTTGTTTTCCCCCAAAAAGACATCTTGCTCCTTACACCCTGCTAAACAGAATAAACCTCATCGGCCGACAGGATCCGGATGTCGGCCTTCAGCAGGGCATTGATTGCCCGATCAAGCTCGTCGAACCGGAAAATCAGCAGGGCCTTGTCCTTGCCGTGGGTGATAACGGCATACATATATTCAACATTAAGCCCCGCCTGTTTGATGACCTGTAGAACCGCGCCCAGACCGCCGGGCCGGTCCACGACCTCCACGGCCACCACCTCGGCAACGGCCACGGTAAAGCCGTTCTCCTTGAGGATCCGTCTGGCCCTGGCCGGATCGTCCACCACCAGGCGCAGGATGCCGAAGTCAGCGGTATCGGCCAGGGACAGGGCCCTGATATTGATATCGTGATCAGCCAGGGTCTGGCTGATATCCGCCAGACGACCGGAACGATTCTCCAGAAATACGGCAATCTGTTCAACTTTCATCTCTTCCTCACAATACGTTACTTTTTATTCGGAAACCACCATTTTCCGGATAAAAAGACGCCGGCTCCAAGGCGTATGGATACGGACGGGAATCCTTCCTTGCGCTGGTAACCCTCCGCCCGTGGCCTTAAATATTACGATTATCGATTACCCGCTGTGCCTTGCCTTCACTCCGCTGGATGGTTTTCGGTTCCACCAGCTTGACCCTGCAGGTCACCCCGAGCATCCCCTTGATCTCATTTTCTATTTTTCGACTCACACCCTCCAGCTGCTTGATCTCGTCGGAGAAGATCGCCTCGCTGACCTCGACCAGGATCCGCATGGTGTCCAGGGAACCCTCGCGGTTGACCTCGATCTGGTAGTGGGGTTCCACCCCGTCGATACTCATCAGCACGTGCTCCACCTGGGAGGGGAAGACATTGACCCCCCGGATGATCAGCATGTCGTCGGTGCGGCCGGTGACCTTGGGCATCCGGAAAAAGGTGCGGCCGCAGGTGCAGGGTTCGGCGATCAGCCGGGAGATGTCCTTGGTCCGGTAACGGATCACCGGAAAGGCCTCCTTGGTAATGGTGGTGAACACCAGCTCACCGTCCTCGCCCGGCGGCAGCGGCTCAAAGGTATCGGGGTCGACTATTTCCGGCAGGAAATGGTCCTCCATGAGGTGGAGCCCCTTCTGCTCCTCGATACACTCGGCCGCCACCCCCGGGCCGATGATCTCGCTCAAGCCGTAGATATCAATGGCCTTGATGTGGAGCTTGCGCTCGATCTCGTCACGCATGTTCTCGCTCCACGGCTCGGCGCCGAACACCCCGACCCGGAGTTTCAGGCTCTTGGGGTCCACCCCCATATCGGCCATGGTGTCGGCGATATTCAGGGCATAGGACGGGGTTGACAACAGGACCGTGGAACCGAAATCGCGCATAAGGGTAATCTGCCGCTTGGTGTTGCCCCCGGAGATGGGGATCACCGCGGCGCCGATCTTCTCGGCCCCGTAATGGGCCCCCAGTCCGCCGGTGAACAGCCCGTAGCCATAGGCGTTCTGCACCACATCGCCGCGGCCCACCCCGGCGGCGGACAGGGTCCGGGCCATCAACTCGGCCCAGATGCCGATGTCCCGCCTGGTATAGCCCACCACCGTGGGCTGGCCGGTGGTGCCGGAAGAGGCATGGATCCGCACCACCCGCTCCAGGGGTACGGTGAACAGGCCAAAGGGATAGTTCTTGCGCAGGTCCTCCTTGGTGGTAAAGGGCAGCCGCTTGATATCGGCCAGGGTCTTGATCTCACCCGGCTCGACTCCGGCCGCCTCCATCTTGGCCCGATAATAGGGCACAACGGCGTAGACCCGCTCGACCTGGGCCTGCAGCCGGCGCAGCTGCAGGGCGGCCAGGTCCTCCCGCGGCATGGTTTCATATTCCTCGTTCCAGATCATGACAATCTTCCTCTTACAGCTATTGCGTGTTGGTATGGTTCCCGGTGCGGCCGACCGGCTTACTTTCCCCCGGCCCGGCGTCCTTTTTGAAAGGCCTTCATATTGGCCTCACGAAACCGGGGCGGCACCCGCTTTTCAATAACCTTGACAAACTCCTGCTCGGCAACCGGCATAAAGACCGACATCGCCCCCACCAGGACCACGTTGGCGGCCCGGATCTCGCCCGCCTCCTTGGCCAGGGCAAAACCGTCCACCGGCACCACCGCGAGCCCTCTTTGTTCAAGCTGGGCCAGGCTGTCCCCGGGATAGGCCAGCTTACCGGTTGCCACTGCCGGCGGCAGGATCTTCTGGGTATTGACAATCACCCGGCTCTTTTTATGAAGATAGGGCAGATAGCGGACCGCCTCCAGCTGCTCAAAGGCCACCAGGATATCAACGGTGCCCGGTTCGATCAGGGGCGAGTAAACCTTTTTGCCGAAGCGCAGATGCGCCTCCACCGAGCCGCCGCGCTGGGCCATGCCGTGCACCTCGCTTTTCTTGACATCGAGCCCGGTTGCCAGGAGTACATGGGCGGTGATCTCGCTGGCCAGCAGAATCCCCTGGCCGCCGACCCCGCAGAATAAAATATTGCCGCTGGTATCCATTTAGTTCTCCTCCCTGGCAATGGCCTCAAACTTACACAGCGCAACGCACTGCCCGCAGCCGTTGCACACCTCCTCGCTGATTTGGGAGAAGCCCTTTTGTTTTTCCTTATATCCCCGTTCCTTGGCCTCGGCCGGGGTCAAGGGGGTCCATTGGATCGCCGGGCAGCCCAACCGGATACAGACACCGCAGCCGGTACACTTGGCAATGATCGTCCCATAGGGATATTTTTTCCGTTTCTTCTCCGCCGGGATCAGCACACAGGGCGCCCGGGTGATGACCACCGAAACCTCCGGCCTTTCGATCTCCTCTTTCAGGGCCGCCCGAGTCGCCTTCAGATCATGTGGGTTGACGGTCTGTACATGTTTGACCCCCACGGCCCGGCAGAGCTGCTCGAAATCAATGGCATTGGCTGGCTCGCCCATCAGGGTGGCGCCGGAGGCCGGGTTGGGCTGGTGGCCGGTCATCGCGGTTATCCGGTTGTCAAGAATGACAACCGTACCAAAATCCTTGTTATAGACCATATTGATCAGGCCGGTGATCCCGGAATGGATAAAGGTGGAGTCGCCGATAACCGCCACCACCTTGCCCTGGCCGTCCGCGCCCAATGCCTTGGCCATGCCGTGGGCCACCCCGATGCTTGCTCCCATGCAGACACAGGAATCCATGGCCGAAAGCGGCGGCAGAAAACCCAGGGTATAACAGCCGATATCGCCGGACACAAAGACACCCATCCGGGAAAGGCAATAGAACAGGCCGCGGTGGGGACAGCCGGCGCACATGTTCGGCGGCCGGGGCATCACCGGCACCGGTTCGAACTCCACCCGGCCGGGCTCGTTGCTGATCGCCTGCCGGACCAGCGCAACGTTCAGTTCGCCGATCGCCGGGATCAGATCCTTGCCATGACAGGAAATGCCCATGGCCTTGATCTGCAACTCGATAAAGGGATCCAGTTCCTCGACCACATAGAGGGTCTCCACCTGGCGGGCAAAGTCGCGGATCATCTTTTCAGGCAGCGGCTGCACCATGCCCAGCTTGAGTACCGATGCCTCGGGGAACGCCTCCTTGACATAGAGATAGGAGACCCCGCTGGTAATAAAACCCTTTTGTTTATCGCCCCATTCGACCCGGTTTTCTTCAAACTGCTCGGCGAACCGGGCAAGTTGCCGCTGCCGCTCACCAATGACCACCCGCCGCTGCCGGGCATTGGCCGGCAGCATGACGAACTTGGCCGGCATCTTTTCAATACCCGGCTCTGCCGCGGGCAGGGTCCGGGCCGGCTCGGGTCTGACCACCCCCTTGACATGGGCGATCCTGGTGCAGGTTCTGAGCAGTACCGGGGTATCGAACTGCTCGCTTACTGCAAAGGCCAGGTGCAGGAACTCCTTGGCCTCGGCCGGGTCCGACGGCTCCAGCATGGGCAGTTTGGCGCTAAAGGCATAGTTGCGGCTGTCCTGCTCGTTCTGGGAACTGTGCATGGTCGGGTCGTCGGCAACAATCACCACCAGCCCGCCGCGGCCGCCGGTATAGGAGGCGGTAAAAAGCGGGTCAGCCGCCACGTTCAGCCCGACATGCTTCATGGTGGCCATGGCCCGGACCCCGGCGAACGAGGCGCCGATGACAACCTCCAGGGCCACCTTTTCATTGGGAGCCCATTCGGTATACACGTCGTCATAACGGGTGAGGTTTTCAAGAATCTCGGTGGACGGGGTGCCGGGGTAGCCGGAGGCGACCTTGACCCCGGCCTCATGCGCACCCAGGGCAATGGCTTCGTTTCCGGAAAACCAGAGCCGGTCTTCCACTGTTTTTTTCTGCGTCACGTTTTCCTCTTGCTGGTCTGTTTCCGGCCTGGGCCGGTTTTAAAGTTTCCGGCCCCAACGGCCTGCTATCCGGGACGGATCTCAATACTGAGATAACACCCCCTGAGTCTGTACCATTTATTCCCTTATGGTTCAAGAAGTTATGAAGGGAAACTCCCAATAAAACATGTAAGGTTTCGGTAAACCCCGTACGTTTGAGGTTGGACCGGGAAAGGGGTTTTCTTATACCGAACGGTGTAGCGGACCCTGAGCCGCAGCCGTGACGGCAAAAGCGGAAATTGAAACAACTTCGGCA
>JAKITW010000078.1 GCA_021647905.1 Desulfobacterales bacterium
TCGCTGCCTCATCATGGTCAATCGGCAACCCCAGGCTATTCATGATAACATCGGCAGTCAAGGTCAGGCTGTGCTTGTATCTGCTCATTCTGCCGCCGACCAGGGCTTTGCCCTCCCAAAGTATGGTGTTGGCCCGGCGCCAATCAAGGGTCCGGATTCCCCGAAGTCTTTGTTGCCAGTCACCGGGGTGCAGGCGGATCAAGTTGTTTCCCGCGATTGCCAAGGCCTGCAAGGTAATGCCGTGGGCATGAACATACTTCTGCCGCAGTGCGGCCGGCGTCGTTTTTCTCTCCAAGGCATCCGTCCAATCCGGTATATTGGCGATCACCTCGTTCCAGAAGTCGATGGCAAGTTTTTCCTCGTCGGGCGATATCGCTTCGCCTTTCTCTTTCCGGAGCAGTCGTCTGGTGGCTTGGTGGATGCTGCTCATGGTGAAAAGCTTCCGGGACCGGTTGGAAATCGAAGTTTTCGATTTTTCGGTCAATGCCTGAAACAGCGGAATCGTTTCGATTAATCTCTCTGTCAGCCTGACCATCGGGTCGGTGCGGGAGACCCTTTTTCGAGCCTGCAACAGGGCCTGAGTCCGCTCGATCTCCGCAGCCAGTTCCTTTTCATCGGGCAGGGCGGTCCGGTACTCCGAGGCCATCACCTTGTTCGGAAGACCTTCCAGCGCGTACCGGGCCACGGCCTCGTTTTTCTGGGCGCAGAGAATCAGCCCTACCGGCGGGTTTTCACCTTCGTGTATCCAGTGTTCCCGCGCGTAGTTGAGATAGAGATGCATCTGTCCGGCGTCGGCATGGGTGAATTTACCGATCTTCAGGTCGATGATCACCAGACATCGCAGGCGACGATGGAAAAAGACCAGATCCACCCGATACCATTCATCACCGATGCGCAGACGTTTCTGCCGTCCGATGAAACAGAAATCACTGCCAAGCTCCAGAAGGAAAGTCTCCAGGTGGCGGATCAAGGCCTCTTCAAGGTCGGATTCGGAATACTCGTCCTTGAGGCCGAGGAATTCAAGCACAAAGGGGTCTTTGATTTCCTCCTCGGGAAGCACACGATCTTCAGGCAGTAGCTTTTGTCCCTTGGTCAGCATGGCGGCCTTGTTTCGTGACAGGGCTGTTCGTTCGTAGAACTGGGAATTGATCTGCCGGTCGAGTTGCCGTACCGTCCAACCGCCGCGCCGGGCCTCTTCTTCATAGAAGCGACGGGCGTTGTCGTTTTTCACGGAAAGAAGACGGACATAGGCGGACCAGGGCAGAGGGAAACATGAGGCCAGGTTAAGCGGATTCAATTCCGCAGACGCTGTCTGCTCTTTTTCCGGCAACCCGGTTTTATCGATCAATGTTTGGCCCTTCGGAGGGGCGGCATGGTCTGAGGAAATACGCAACGGAATCGCGTATTTTTCTGTCTGGTCTTTATCAGGCAATTTACGCGACAGTGTCGCGTAAATTCGTTCAGAGGGGTAAATGAGGTAGAAGGCTCGAAATCGTTGAAGATTATCAACTCCAAACCCGCGCCCATAGCATTTGCCGAGATCGGCAGATAACCGCTTGAGCAATTCCTCACCATATTGGGCGCGTTTTTTCCCTTCCTGCTCATATTCAACGATTCGGCGACCGATCAGCCAATACGCTGCCGTCATGATACTATTGACGGAACGGGCCGCCGATCTCCTGGCCGCCGCGATGACATCGGATATATCACCAAGGACGATATCGTACTGTCTCCCCAGCTCGGCGTCCTGCTCCTTAGGCTTTTTCTTCACTGATTCCTCTTTGTCCCTTGTTTATTGAATCCCGATTTTAGCCAGTACCTCTTCCCTCTTTTGCCAGTCTTTTTTCAGAATAGAGTCAATATCGCTGTAGATGGCTGAGCGTCTGCCCATCCCATGCTGGCGTCTCTCCGCGTCAAAAAGTTGGGTGAGGAGTATAACCGGCACATCATACTCTTCGCAGACTTCCTGCAGAATTTGATGCTCAAGGCCGCCCATCCCGGACCAGTCGTCTTTGGGAACATGGAGTTTTTTTCCGGTTACCTGTTCATGGATTTGCGGCAACGAGTCCGGCCAATCCCCTTCCTCGAAAAGCCACAGCTGCCTTATTTTAAGCAATTCCGCTTCGGAAATAAGCTGCTCTTCCGGATTGGGGCTGTTTTTCCGCAAAGCTGCTTGCGTTTCCAGCAAACGCCGCAGGATTTCTTGACGGAAAGAAAAAAGGTACGGTCCCCAGATAAGTTTTTTAGAACCGTCGATTTCTTTATATTGGACCTTGCCGGATCTTCTCCTGAAATCGCGTATCTTTTTTTTCCCCTCGGGATTTTGTGTGGTCGCAAGCCAATCACGGAAATCAAGCAGGGGCTGTAGCCATTCCTCTCCCTTGTTAATCATCGATTCCATGGAGGTGTCTTTTGCCACTACCGTGCAGGTCCAGCAGCCGAAACGACTGTTGCCGCAGGGCGGGGTAGTCTTGTCTATCACCAGAGGGCACTCGCCATCCTGAGCATTTTTATACATGGAAAGCAGCTCTTCATTATCATTTTCCCATGGTGAGGGCGTGGAAAGGAGAAAAAACATAGGTGTCCCGGTTCTCAACGACATACCGGGAGATCGGGGCCACCCGGCCCTTATTCATTACGCGTTGGGCCTGCAATTCCGGGGACAGGTCGTTTTCACCATTACGGAAAATGGCCGGCAGCAACTTGAGCGGGCACATGGTAACGTAGTATTCCCGCCCCGCCTGAATCCCTCGGATGGCAGGGAAGGAATAGGTGTACTCGCGGGCCAGTTTGTTGTTTTTCATACAGATTTCAGGCGTTCGACCGTGCGGAGGTTTGGATTTTTTTTCGTGGTTGGCTTGAAAGAGGCCAGAATAACAATTTGTCCAGGGAAGTCAACAAGCAAACTTCCAAGAGTAAAAACAGACTTCCTTTACCTGTGTCAGAGGACGGTCGAGGGGGGGACTATCAACGGTAAGGCTGGGACGTTAGCGATAAAAACAACGCGTAGATAGAGGGACAGGGCGAGTAGAGGCGGGATAAAACCGGCCGGCTCGAACTACGGCCAGCGCTGGGCGTGGTGGAGAAGGCGGAGTATCTGGACCGCGCCTTTTCTTATCCAGTAAACAGCAATGAACGGGGTTCCGGAGACAACCAGTTCCTTTGTGTCTGAAAGCCGGCCCGGTCTGCCCAAATTCGGGTGATCGCGGAGGTATTCCACTGCCTCCTTGACCTTGTCGGCCATCCGTTCTGCGGCTTTTGGATTTTCCTGGGCAATATATTCACCGGCGGCAACCAGATCATGAAGGGCGGGAACCGTCCACTCCAGTTTACGCATTCTTGCCCCAGGTGTTCAAAATGGCCACCGCCTGTTCGTGACTTTTCACATCATTGTTTTTTGCAGCGGCAATTCCTTGCTTGATCGCCTCTACATGCCATTCCTGGACATTGATAAACTCCTCAATGGCCTGTGCGGCTAAAAATGATTTTGAGCGGTGGGTTGATTTCGACAAGGCAGCCAACCGGTTGGCCACTTCCGGTGATACCCGTGCGGAAACCAGAATCGTCTCACTCATAACAAGCCTCTCTATTAAGTATACATTGTCATCAGATTTGATGATATCATACGTCCTTCAAAAACACAAAAAACGTTAAGGGTAATTCCGTGTGGAAATGCGGGACGGTGAAAATGCGCGTGAAAATGCGGGACGGTGTTTTCACAATTAACAAACTTATCCTTGGGATGCTCTTTTTAAAGATAAGGAGAATTGGGACCGGACATAGGCGGACCAGGGAAGGGGAATCTTGAGGCGATGCTGGAAAGAGCCAATTCCGCAGACACTGTCTGCGGAATTGGCCACGCGAGGAAGAACGCCTTCATCTGCCAAACATTGCGAACCGAGCCCCCCTGCCATAGCGAAAGGACAGATCGGCGGCCAAACGTTCGATGAGTTCCTTGTCATATTCTGGCGGTTGTCATGATACAATTGACGGAACGGGCCGCCGACCTCCTTGCCGCATCGATGAGATCGGATATGTCCCCAAGCACGGAATCGTATCGTTTTTTCAGCCCGGTGTCCTGTTTTCTCGGCTTTCTCGTCTGACCAGCGCCGAACACGGTTTCTGGAGATGCCGCCACTGCGAGGGTGTCCACGGGAGAGGATTAGGGATATTGCCAGTTTTCCTTAATGTCAGAGAAAGGCAGCACCGTGATCCTGTCATCCAGGATGTATTTTTCCTGACCGGGATAGACAATCCAGAGATGCTCGAGTTCCAGATCCTGTAGAACCGATGTCATTGACCGTGTGCGGCGCGGTGCATCGGCGTATTTGAACTCCACCCCCCAATTCCGCCCATGATGCTGCCAGAAAAGGTCCAGTTCGGCTCCGGCATGTGTCCGCCAGAAATAAAAATCTTCGTCCGGCTTGCCCACGGCCCGGCAGACGATTTCCAGGGCAAACCCCTCCCAGGACGCCCCGAGCTTTGGGTGCGAGTGCAACTGATCGTGAGTGAAAATGGTCATAAAATAATGAAAAATACCGGAGTCGCGTAGATAGATCTTCGGCCGTTTGACAAGCCGTTTTGAGACATTAGCATACCAGGCCGGCAGGGTCCGCACCATGAAGGTGCCGGTCAGGATGTCTACATATTTTCTGACAGTCATGTCGGAAATGCCAAAGGACTTGCCGAGTTCCGAGTAATTGAGGATCTGGCCGTGATAATGGCCCAGCATCGCCCAGAAGCGCCGCAGGGTACGGGCCGGGATATTAATTCCCAGTTGGGGAATATCCCGCTCCATGAACGTGGCGACATAATGCTCCAGCCAGGTAAAGGCATCGCCGTCATCCAACGCCAGAAAGGCCCGCGGGAACCCCCCGCGCAGCCACAAACGGTCGGGATCATCAATATCATGCGAAGAAAAACCGCCAAGATGATAATAACCGATCCGGCCGGCAAGCGTTTCACTGCTCTGCCGAATCAGATCGCGGGAGGCGCTGCCAAGGATGACATATTTCTGTTGCGGCAGGGTATCGACCAGATAACGAAGCAGTGGAAAGAGATCAGGCACACGTTGGATTTCATCGATTATAATCAGCCCGGCAAGTTTCTCCAGAGTGAGTTGCGGGGTCTCCAGCCTGGCCAGATCGCGCGGATTTTCAAGGTCAAAATAATGGTCAGCGGCCAGGGTTTTGGCCAGGGTTGTCTTACCGCATTGGCGGGCTCCCAGAATGGCGGTCACCGGAAACATCCGCAGGAGGCGACCAAGGCGATCAATGTCTTGTTTTCGATGAATGAACATGTGCAGCCCTACTTATCATTGAAATTTCAAACAGAGTATATGATTTTTCAATGATAAGCAACTAAAATACATGCCTGTCACTGGAAGTCAAGCTTCCAATATGCAATGACAGATGGAAGTGGGTGGCAAGAGTGTGGACTGTGAACGGAGAGCGGACAGGGGAAATTCCTGGAACCGGCGGGCGGGGTCGTGGTATAAGGGGCAGGTCCCGGCCTTGGGGAATACAGGAGTTATCCATGGCCTCCCAGCGTGAAACTAAAGTCAACCATGGAACTGGCCGCCACCTTCAAAATACTGTTCACCTTTGCCGGGGTGTTGCTCCTCAACCGGTTGCGCCTCTCCCTGGGGTTGGCCCTGCTCCTGGGCGGTCTGGTTCTGGACCTCTGGAGCGGCCGGGGGCCGGCCACGGTGGGCGTTGATCTCGGCCAGGCCCTGCTCCGTCCCGAACTCTGGCTGCTGGTGGTCAACATCATCCTGATCATCGAGGTGGGCTCTTTCATGGCAGCCGATGCCAACGCCAGGGTGATCATCAACTCGGCCCGTCGCTTTGGCGGGAAACACGGTAAATTCCTCAGCCTGATCCTGATTCCAGCGGCCATCGGCCTGGTGCCCATGCCCGGCGGCGCCCTGTTCTCAGCGCCGCTCATCGACCAGACCGTCAATAAAAACAACACCACCCCGGAGTGGAAGGCCGCGGTCAACTACTGGTTCCGCCACATCCTCGAATACTGGTGGCCGCTCTATCCGGTAGTTATCATCACCCTGTCCATCTTTACCGTGTCTACCTGGCAGTTCATGGCCCTGCAGATCCCCTTTACCCTGTTCAGCATCGGGGCCGGTTATTTTTTCCTGCTCAGATCCCATCCCGATGCCCTCCCCTCCGGGCCGGTTGCAACCAGAGAGGCCGGAGAACGATTGCTGCCGGTGCTGCTGCCGATTCTGATCATCGTCCTGACCACCCTTGTCCTGCCCGAGCCCTTGCGCGCCGTGCTGCCCGATGGTGGCAGCACGGTGCGCAAGATGCTGGCCATGCTGGCCGGACTCCTGATCGCCTTAGGCCTGATCCGGCGCAGCTCGCGCCAACAGAACGGCCCGGGCCTGTTCACCAACCTGCTTACCAGAAAAACCGGCAACGTGGCCCTTACCCTGATCGGGGTGATGGTCTTTCAATCCCTGCTGGGCGGGTCCCAGCTCCTGCCCCTGGCCGGCCGGGAGCTGGCCGCCTCCCAGGTACCGGTGTCGATCATCGTTGCCTTTCTCCCCTTTCTGGCCGGACTGGTCACCGGCATTGCCATGGGCTTTGCCGGCGCCGCCTTTCCCCTGGTGGTCGGCCTGCTCGAGGTGGGCGCCGCCGGGCTCACCCCGCTCTCTACCCTGGTACTCGCCTTCAGCATGGGCTATGCCGGAATGATGCTGTCGCCGGTCCATCTCTGTTTCGTGCTGACCAAGGATTTTTTTGCGGCCCCCTTTATCCGGGTGTACCGTCATATCCTGCCCTGCGTGGCCAGCATCATGGCGGCGGGGATTATCATGTCGGTGCTGTTGGGGCGATTGGGTTGGTAAAAAAAGGGAGCTGAACCATGCCGGTATTCAGGCTGAGCGATAACATCCTTTTTCCGCCCACCGAACTGGCCGAGCCGGACGGCTTGCTGGCAGTGGGCGGCGACCTCGGCCCGGAGCGGCTGCTTGCCGCTTACGGGCAAGGCATCTTTCCCTGGTACGGAGCGGGCGATCCGATCCTCTGGTGGAGCCCCTCGCCCCGGCTGATCATCGAACCGAACGCCTTCCGGACCTCCCGCCGGCTCGGCCGGCTGATTCGCCAACAGTTGTTTACCATCACCATGGACCAGGCCTTTGCCCGGGTAATCAATGGCTGCGCCACCATCCCCCGCCGTGGGGAACGGTCCACCTGGATCGTCCCGGAGATGGTTCAGGCCTATATCCGGCTCCATGAACTGGGTTTTGCCCATTCAGTGGAATGCTGGCGGCAAGGGGAGTTGGCCGGCGGCCTCTATGGGGTGGCCCTGGGAAAAATCTTTTTCGGCGAGTCAATGTTCAGCCGCAGCTCAAACAGCTCCAAAATCGCCCTGGCAGCCCTTGTTGCCCAACTCAAAAAATGGGACTTTGCCCTGATCGACTGCCAGGTCGCCTCTGATCACCTTCTCCAGTTCGGCGCCCGGGAGGTCTCTCGCCGGGAGTTCGAAACACGACTTAAAGACGCGCTCACCGATCCCGGCCCCCTGCCGGGTCAATGGCGGTTTGAGGAAAATTCGTAATCATTCACCAAATGCCAAGAAACTTGGTAACCGTTCACCGGCCATGCGAAAGAGGTCCACAATCTCAGGCCTGTAAACGTTCAGCAGTGCCGTAGATGTGCGCAAGCAGGATGGCGAGCCATAGTCAACCTATGCGAGCCAGGCTGATCGCGTGCAGATGGGGTGCTGCTGAACGTTTACGATTACTGCTCAAGCACAAACTCGTAAGGCAGGCCGCTCTTGGTAAAATGATTGAGGATATTGCGGAGGTCATAGAGGGTGGCCACCCGGAAGATAACCTCCCAGGCCGGCTTCTTGGTCTCGATCCGGGACAGGGCGATGACCTCGGAGATCTTCATCTTGACCGGGGCCACGCCAAGGAGCATCAGCATTCGATTCCGGGCCGCTGCTGCCACATACAGGGTCTGGGGCTTGCTGATCGAGGTCTCCTTGAGTTTCCAGCGCACCTCGACCACATCCTCGCGCTGCACCTTCAAACCCCGGAAGCGCTTGCACTCGTGATGATGGACCGAAAGGCCGCGCTCGCTCAGCAGGCCGACCAGTCCCTTGTCAGTGGGCACCGGCTTGCAGCAGGCTGAAAACTTGATACAGACCGGATCAAGGGATGAGAGGCAGGTCCGGTTCAAGACCCCGGCCGGGGGCTGCAGGATCTCCTGACCGTTCACCAGGGTATCGATCACCTTGCCCACCAGCTCCCGCAGATGGATCTGGTCCGCACCCACCCCCTGGTAAAGCTGGTCCAGGGACTCCAGTCCATATTCGTCCAGAATGGTTTTGACCTCTTTCTTGTTCAGGACCTCGGCGTCGATTCCATAGCGTTTCAACTCCTGGGGCAGGATGGCCCGGCCGATCTCCCGGGCCAGGGCCCGCTGCCGGACCCGGAACCCCTTGGCCACCCCGGAACGGGCCCGGGGGGTCTGGCTCAGCTCCAGCAGATCGGGATCAAAAAGCACCGGGCTGTCCTGGCGCAGGATCTTCACCCGGTCGCCGTCCTTTAATACATGGCCGGGAGGAACCCGCTGCTGGCCGACAATGGCGCCGCTGCAGTATTTGCCCACGTCGGTATGGACCCGGTAGGCAAAGTCCAGGACAATGCTCTGGATGGGCAGGCAGATCCGGTCGCCCTTGGGAGTGTATGTGTAGATCTCCTTCTTGCCGCTGGCCGCGATCATCTCCTTGGGCGAGAGCCCCTGGTCGGCGCCGAGGATGTTGAACATCTCCCGGAGTTCCTTTTCAAAGATGCCCGCCACCTTGGAATGGGCGGACCAGCCATGGATAATGCCCCGTTGCGCATTACGGGCCATGTCCGGGGTGCGGATCTTGAACAGATAGTTATGACCCTTGATATTGGCCCGGGCGTGCAGCCCCTGGTAGCCGGTGGGTTTGGGATTGGCGATGAAATCACGGATGGTCCGGGGAATGGGCGGAAAGTTCTGATTGACAATGCCCAGGGCCTCGTAACAGGAATGGATGTCCTTGACCAGGAGAGTATACTCAAGCGGGTGATCGATCACCTGTTTCAGTTGTTTTTTCACCGGATCAAAATAACCCCACAGCCCCTTGGGCCGGATGGAGACCTGGCAATCGATCCTGGCCCGGCGCAGCTCCCGCCGGAGCCTGGCCGCGATCTCCCGCACCTCCTCGCTCTCCTCCATCTGCCGGATCCGCAGTTGGACCTTGTGGCTCTGGCGGGGGAACTTGTACTTCAGGGCCAGGTCGTACAGCTCCCGCTTCATATTAAAGAAACCCATCACCCTGGCCATGGGCGCGTAGATATCCAGGGTCTCCACCGAAATCTTCTGGCGCCGGTCCCGCGGCATGGCGTTCAAGGTGCGGAGATTATGGAGACGGTCGGCCAGCTTGACCAGCATCACCTCCAACCGGGCCGCGGCGCCGGAGAATATCTTGCGGTGTACCTGTTTGTAGAAGGTCTGGCGGTCCCCGGAAAAGCGGACGATCTTGGTGCAGCCGTCAACCGTGGCCGCCACGTTCCGGCCGAACCGTTCGGCGACCATTTCAATGGTGATCTCCTCAACATCCTCCACCGTGTCGTGGAGCAGGGCCGCGGCCAGCAGTTCCGGGTCGGTGATCTCCATCTCCTCGGCCAGGACCTGGGCCACCCGGCAGGGATGGAGGATATAGGGCTCGCCCGACCGCCGCCGTTGGCCGGCATGGGCGGCTACGGCAAAATCAAGGGCCTCCCAGAAGACCCTGGCCGTGCCCTTTGAGCCGCCCAGGTAGCGCGTCATCAGTTGCCGGTATTCGGCCAGATCAAATTCCTTAGACATTAGGTGTGCGGTCCGGTTCATGGGGAGGGGCGACCACGGCCCCTGCGACAACTGCTGTCCCTTCTGGCAAAATAGGGTATGATGGAAGCCGGTGCAACATGGGGCCGGTAATCCCCGGCAAGCATGAAAACATGTTATTATACCTGAAGAAACCCGGTTTTTCTAAAATATCTGTATAAAAAACCTGGCCGGCAATACGGTCCCGCGCGGGCATCCTTGTCCGCTACGCTTCCTTTTCCAGAAGGCGAGGCATGGCAGTGATTCCGCCTTGCCGGGCAACCATCAGCAACTCAACCAAGATTATGACACATAGATATAAGCACAGCAACAAAGATCACCGCAGCAAATCCGGCCGCGGCCGGCCAGGCGGCCTTGCCGAGGAGGTCCTCGCCTTTCTGCAACAGCGCAACCAGCCGCTCTCCCTGTCGGAAATCCAGACCGGCCTGGGCCTGGGAGCCGGGCACAGGTCCCGGAAGAACCTTCTGGCCGCGCTTGCCGGGCTCTGCCGCCGGCAGCTGGTCGAATGCCCGGCCAATAAAAAATATCGCCTCACGGCCCGGACCGGTCTGCATGAAGGGACCCTTGAAATGACGCCCCGCGGTTTCGGTTTTGTGGTTCTTGATACCGGGGATGCCGGGGAACCGTCCGGCAACGGAAAAGGCGACCGTAAAAAAGACCCCTTTGTCGGGCCCGGCAGCCTCGGCTCGGCCCACCATGGCGACCGGGTGCTGGTAGAGTTACAGGGCCGGCAACGTGGCCGGGCCGAGGCCAAGGTGGTCCGGGTCATCAACCGGGCCGTCACCCGGCTGGTGGGGATCTATGTCGCTGGCCGGCCCACCGGCATGGTGGTGCCGGAAGAGGAAAGGCTCCTCTTCAACATCCTGATCCGCAAGGAATATTCCTGCAATGCCCGTAACGGCCATGCCGTGGTGGCGGAAATCATTGATTTCAAACCAGGCCAACGCAATCCCGAAGGCCGGATTGTCGAGGTGCTGGGCGATCCTGAAAATATTGCGGTGCAGACCGAGATCGTGATCCGCAAACACGGCCTGCCCCATGCTTTCAGCGAGGCGGCCCTGGCTGAAACCGCGGCCCTTGACGCCACGGTTGCAACGGACGAAAACCGGCGTGACCTGCGCGACATCGCCCATGTCACCATTGACGGGGAGAGTGCCCGCGACTTTGACGATGCGGTTGCGATCCAAAAAACCAAACAGGGCTATCGACTCCATGTCTCCATCGCCGATGTCAGCCACTATGTGCGGCCGGGCACGGTTCTGGACGATGAGGCCTACCTGCGCGGCACCAGCGTCTATTTCCCCAACCGGGTGGTGCCGATGCTGCCGGAACGATTGTCCAACGATCTCTGCAGCCTGGTTCCGGACCAGGACCGGATGGCCTTTACCGCGGTCCTCGACTTTGATCGCCACGGCCGGCGCAAGAAAAAAAAATTCTGCCGCAGCGTTATCCGCAGCAGGCAACGGCTGACCTATGCCATCGTCAAAAAGATCCTGGTTGATCAGGATCCGAAACTGTGCCGCCAGCATGACGGCTTGCTGGGGCCGCTTCAAGATATGGGCGAACTGGCGGCACTCCTTAACAAACAACGACTCGCCCGCGGCAGCATCGGTTTTGAACTGCCGGAGGCGGAGATCACCATCACTGCTGATGGTGAGATCAAAAGCGTGGCCCGGGCCCAACGCAATGTTGCCCATAAGTTGATCGAGGAGTTCATGCTGGCGGCCAACGAGGCGGTGGCCGAGGCCCTGGCCGAGGCCCGCCAGCCCTGCCTGTACCGGATCCACGAGACCCCGGACCCGGTCAAGGTGCTGGAGTTCAGCCAGTTCGCCCGCTCCCTGGGGCTGAATCTGCCCAAGGACACCGGCACCCCCCACTGGTTCGGCACGGTGCTCAAGACAGTGGCCGGCACGCCCAAGGAGTATATTGTCAACAACCTGTTGCTCCGCACCATGCAGCGGGCCCGGTACGCGCCGGAGAATGTCGGCCACTTCGGTCTGGCCGCGGAGTTCTATACCCATTTCACCTCGCCGATCCGGCGCTATCCCGACCTGATGGTCCATCGGGCCCTGACCGGGTTGCTGATCCGGAAAAAGAACACCAAGGCCGCGAAAGAGGCCCTCCCGGGCCGGGATCACGATCTCGTTGCTGCCGGTGAGTTTCTCTCCGGCCGGGAACGGGTCGCGGTAGACGCGGAGCGGGAGATGACCGGCCGGCTCCAGGTCCGCTTCATGGCCGACAAGATCGGCGAATTGTTCGAGGGGGTCATCTCCGGGGTTTCCGACTTCGGCATCTATGTGGAACTGCTTGGCCTGTTCATCCACGGCGCCGTGGCCATGGCCAAGCTCAAGGGGGACTATTTCCAGTTTGACCAGAAAAATTACCGGCTGATCGGCGCCAACACCGGCCGCATCTTCCAGATGGGCGATGTGGTCCAGGTCCGGGTGACGAGCGTTGATCCCGGTAAACGGCATATCAACTTCCAGATCCACGATCCCTCCCTTGACAGGGACTGAGACGAAAAACGAGCATTGTTTTCAAAAATATCAACAAAGATGACCAACGCCCCGGAATCACTGCTCGCCAACGCGGCCATCGTGCTGATGACACCCAAGTACCCGGAAAATATCGGGGCCGCGGCCCGGACCGCGATGAACATGGGGATCCCCCGGCTGGTCGTGGTCCGCGACCAGGAACCGGACCGGGAAAAGATGCTCAAGCTGGCCACCCACAAGGGTGCGGAACTGATCGACCGGCTGGAGCGCTACCCGACCCTGGAGGCCGCCCTGGCCCCTTTTTCCTATGTGGTCGGGACCTCGGCCCGGGCCGGGCGCAAACGGCGCCTGGAAAAGACCCCGCGGGATATGGCCGAGATTGTCCCGCCGTTGCTGGCAAGGAACAAGGTGGCCCTGCTCTTTGGCCCGGAGCACCGGGGGCTGACCAACGATGACCTCAAGTTCTGCCAGCTCACCGTGACCATCCCCACTGCTGATTTCTCCTCCCTGAACCTGGCTCAGGCCGTGGCAATCCTCAGCCATGAACTCTTTTACGGCGCCCTGGCGGCCGGCCGCAAAATAGAGCGACCCCGGCCCCGGCTGGCGGATACCCGGGAACTGGAGGGGATGTATGCCCATGTGGAGGAACTACTCTCCCGGATCGGCTTTCTCAAGACCGAGGACACCACCTACTGGGTGCGGAACATCCGGCAGTTTCTCGGCCGGATGGGGCTCCGCTCCAGGGAGGCCCGGATCATCCGCGGGGTCTGCCGCCAGTTTCTCTGGTATGAGGGGAATCAGAAGGCAGAAGACAACAGACAAGAGGCAGAGGGATTAGAGGATAGAAGACAGGGGGCAGAGGGCAAAAAAGAGAGCGGCATATCATAAAAAAAAGCCGGGCAACGGCCCGGCTTTTTTCCGCACAGCCCTTTCCCGGCCGGACATTATTATTTCTTCTTTTTCAGATGACAGGCCTTGCACTTGGTCGGCCCCTTGATCTCGGCCACTCCGGTCTTGTGACACCCTTTGCAGCGGCGGTGAAAGGCATCCTTGACCTTTCGCAGTTTTTCATTGGCAAAATCCTGGTTGTGGCAGGAAACACAGGCCAGTTGCCTGGCGTTGGCCATTGCGCCGATGACCTCCTCGCTCAACGGCTGATGCCCGGCGTCATGATGACACTGCCCGCAGGTGACCCCTTCCAGGGCCAGATGGGTCTGATGGTCGAACCGGGCTGGTTTCCGGCCCTCGATAATAATCTCCACGGTGGGCGCCTGCAGCCCTTCCGTTGCCGCGGCCATGGCCATGGTTCCACCCATGCCCACGGCAAATGCTGTTGAAAGTACAACGATTATTCTCCGCATACCGAACCTCCTCCTTGGAATTTTATCTTTGTCGGTCTCGCAACAACATACGAGACGGACGTGGGTCATGTTGCAACTTGTCGATTTCACTTTATATGAAAGTCGTCCCGGACAACGCCCGGCGTCCGGGGAGATTTTCATTGCTGGTTGCGGCTGCCGCCTGAAAACCTGGTCCAGCTATGCTGGTTCCGGAACCGGGACGATCCCGGGGCCCCTGTTTTTCTTCACCCTATATCCGAATGACATGGATTCATAGTGGACATCGGGTGACACGACCCGACAACGGTGGGTGAAATCGTAAACATTCAGTAACCCCCCTCCTGTCGGGAAAAGGGTTTTCTTCTACCAACGGCCGCTCCATTGAGAAGGGCCGGCTGTTCATAAACAGGCTATCAAGCAGGAACTCGCTTCGCCGCAACGGTGATTCGGAAGCCATAAGTATATCATGCCGAAGTTGTTTCAAATTCCGCTTTTGCCGTCACGGCCGCGGCTCAGGGTCCGCTACACCGTTCGGTATAAGAAAACCCCTTTCCCAGTCCAACCTC
>JAKITW010000079.1 GCA_021647905.1 Desulfobacterales bacterium
TCGCCGCCGCGGCGAAGCGAGTTCCTGCTTGATAGCCTGTTTATGAACAGCCGGCCCTTCTCAATGGAGCGGCCGTTGGTAGAAGAAAACCCCTTTCCCGACAGGAGGGGGTTTACTGAATGTTTACCTGTTCAGGTTGTTACGAGTTCATCAAGTGTTCAGTAAACCTCGCAGGTTTCACCTTGAACCGGGAAAGGGGTCTTGTTGTACCGGTTGTGGCTGCGGCCGAAAATATGGTCCAGCCCTGCTGGTTAATAGTAGGCGGCCAGGGTCAGGCTGCGCTGCAGCCGTTCCATGAAAAAGGTGATGATCTCCGGGTAAAAGGCCAGCCCCTTGAAATAGTCGGCACCACCATATCCGGCCATGGGGCATTGCACGGCAAAGCCCATCTCTTCCAGGCACGCACGCCAACTCTTCCCATTACCCATGAGATCCTCTTCCGCATGCATGCCGGCCAGATACATCATCGGGATTATTTTTATTTTTTTGTACCGGCTTACCAGGTTCTGCCGTTTTATCCGGGCCAGCACCGCCCCATGGTCCGGTACCCCTTCGATACTTGCCGCCAGCAGATTGGGGTAGAGATCGGCCACCAGCCTTTCCAGGCCGAGATAAACGATATTCACCGGATCAGCGGCCAGGGGCGTGCCATGCAGGGCCAGGAGGTTGAGCCCTTTATCCGGGGCCAGGAATTCCCGGGCCACCACATCAAGGGTCTGCCGGATAAAATCCCAGCGGTGGAGCAGGGTTTCACTTAAGAATACCCGCAGGCCCGGGAAATACTCGCAGGTCTCGGCCATATGATGGTATTCGGTGCCCGGGAAGATATGCAGGGGCTGGACCACCGCCTTGCGGAAGCCCGCGGCCTCCACCCGGGCCAGGGTCTCCTGCAGGCCGGGCAGGCCGGTTTTTTTGCGGATGATCTCCGAGGTGTAGGCCCAGAACTTTTCATACCCGGGAAACTCCTTTTCAAGTCTTTGCCGGAAGATCTCAAAAGCTGCCTTGCCGCGGCTGCTGCTGCCAAAGGCGGCAATGACGATGGCTGGTTTTTCTTTCAGTTTCGGCAGCCGCATCTTGCGGCCGATATATCCATGCTGGTGCATTTTTTATTCTCTGTCTGTTTTCTTCTGCCTTGCTCTTTCAATTCCTAACCGCGCTTTCTAATCGCCCCATAGGCGGCCAGGCCGATGATACAGAGAACAACCAGGCCGGCCAGCCACTCCACCCCGGATGAGCTGACCTGGGTGGAATCGTCCCGGCTTTGCATCTTCTCCATCTTATAGCCCTCCACCTCGGTCTGGCCCTGGTTCCGGACCCCGCCTTGCTGCTGCCCTGTTGCCGGTTTTTCGCCGGCCTGCTCCGGGCTGGGCGCGGCCAGCCGCTTTTGCAGGGCCTTGCGGTCAGCCACCTGTTCTACCAGGGATTTCCGGGCCGCCTGTTCAATGGCAATCTTAAATTTCTCCACCATCGCCGGGCTCAGCACCCCGGGCAGGGAGATGATCGAGACCACCATCTGGTTCAAGAGCGGGTTGTTACAGGTATGGTCACAGCAGGCCACCCCCTTTTCCACCACGCTCATTGCATAGTCCGCGGCCAGTTTCTGTTTGATTTTTTCATCCGGTTGCCAGTAGCCCTTGCGCATTGTCTCCAGCATGCGCCCGGTGATCGACTGATGGGCCCAGGGAGAGGCGCTGTTAAAAAACTCTTTCATCTCCAGGCCGTACCTGTCCTCCACATACACCTCGTAGGCCTGTTGCCACTTGGCGTCATCGACCTTGTCCGGGTTGGTCATCTCCCAGCCCCAGAGATATTCGACAAAACGGGCCATCTCCCGGGCCCCGGCGTAATCCTGCTTTTTCATGCCCCGGATCCACTCCGGGTTCAGATAGCGGCTGCGCATCTCCCGGCCCAGGGTCCTGGCCACATCCTCCACCTTGACCCGGCCCGGTTGCTGCTGCCGGGTGATAAGGGTCTCGGGAGCCGCACCCGACTCCAGGCGCACGGCCATGGACAACCCGCCCAGGTATTGAAACACATCGTCATTATCAAGCAGGCCGTAGACATTGGAGGAGCGTGAATGCACGGTGACATCCACCTCGGCCAGGTTTTCTTTCAGCAGGGCCCGGGCCGGCACGCCCCAGCGGCCCTGGCCGAAGACAAACCCCATGCGGTTTTCAAAGACATCCACCACCTGGCGCTCATCCTCCCAGATGCCGGAACCAGAGGCCATCTTTGCCACCCCGGTGCCGTAGGAGCCGGGCTGTTCGGAAAAGATCCGCAACCGGCTCAACTCCCCGGCCTCCTTTTCAGCCATGCCCCGGGCCTCGAGTTTCAGCTTCAGGCGGCTGGAGTTCCGCTGCAACAGGTTATCGATATCGGTCTGGCGCAGGGCCAGCGCCACGGCCTGGTCGATAAACTCCAGCTTGCCGGGAAACAGGTCCCGATAGAGACCCGAGGCGTTGACCATCACATCGATGCGGGGCCGGCCCAGCCGAACGCCGGGTATGACCTCAACGCCCACCACCCGGCCGCTGCCGGTCCATCTCGGCTTGATGCCCATCAGATAGAGGATGGTTGATTCGTTCACCCCCTCGTTGCGCTGGGTCTCGGTGGCCCAGAGGACCACTGCCACCTTGTTCGGATATTTTTTATGCTTGTTCAGGTGATTCTCAATAATCTCCTTTGCCGCGGTCTTGCCCAGCTTCCAGGCCGCCGGGGTTGGCAGTTTCCGCGGGTTGAGGCCGTAAAAATTGCGGCCGGTGGGCAGGGCGCCGGGGTTACGGATCGGGTCGTTGCCCTCGCCGGGGGGGACAAAGCGGCCGCGCAACCCGGCCAGTAACCCGGCCATCTCGTCAGGCCCCGACTGGCGCAGGCCATCTGTTATCGTCGCTTTTTTTTCAGACGGGTTCCACTTTATCACTGCCCGGGCCATCTCGTTCATCTCCTGCTCCCCCGGGCTCCGGCCAAAGGTATGCAGGCCGTAGGGCATCAGGTTCTCCCGGATTTCCTCCAGGTAATGGCCGAGCAGCCGGACCTGCTGGTCATCATCCCGGCCGTTGATTGTCGTGGCAATATCCGCCATGATGCCGGTTTCTGCCGCCAGGGCCAAGAGTTCCTTGAGCTTTTCCGGCGCGGTTGTGCTGTTACGGGTCCGGGCCCGCTGGTATTCATCCACCAGCTCGGCCATGCGGCCGTATTCAGCGTAAAAACCAACCTCCTTGAGCATGGGGATGAGGTGGGAGATGATCACCGCCCGGCCCCGCCGCTTGGCCTGAATGCCCTCACCCACGTCATCGACGATGTAGGGGTAGATATTGGGTATATCGTTGATCAGCACCTCGGGCGGGCAGGCGGGGGACAGGCCGGCCTGCTTGCCCGGGGTCCACTCATAGGTGGCATGGGTGCCGAGATGGACCATGGCATCGGCCCCGAACCCGTGGGCCAGCCAGAGATAAACGGCCAGGTATTGATGATGGGGATAAAGGGTGGTGTCATGGTAGAGCTTCATCGGCTCATCCCCCCAGCCCCGCGACGGTTCGGGCAGCAGAACCAGGTTGCCCAGGCTAACCGCCGGGATGATGAAATCATGACCGTCCCGCATGATTTTCGCCGCCTCGGGCGGTCCCCATTGTTTGATCATCTTTTCCCGGAACCCGGCGGGCAGTTCGTTGAACCATTTTTTATACTGCGCAACCGGCAGCCGTATCACCTGGGACGATTGCAGCAGCCGGGCAAGTTCACCCGGGGCCCAGGAGCCGATATTGCGGGCCGAGGCCAGGATCATCTCTTTAATCATTTTTTCAGAGGGCGGCTCGCCCACATTATAGCCTTCATCCGCCATGGCCCGGATGATCTCATGCAGGCTGGCAAAGACATTGAGATAGGAGGCGCCGATGTTCTGCTTGCCCTGGCTGTGGTTGTAAAACATGATCGCCACTTTTTTGTCCTTATTGGCCAGCCGCTGCAGGTTCAGCCATTTATGCAGCCGGCCCATGAGCCGGTCGATATTTTCCTCGATCAGCTGGCTGAGATAATAGGTCTTGCCGCTTTGCGGATCGATAATTTTTTTGTTGGCAGCCAGCGGGGTGGGCTCGATGAGCCCGGAGATCTCCGGGGTGGCGATGGACCAGGCCACTTCATTGCCGGCAATACCCACCGGGCTTGCCCGCCACTCTGCCAGGGTATCCTTATAAAGGCTGATACCGTTGATAATCGGCACGTCGAGTTTATCGAGGAGAGTGCCGAGTTCAGGGGTCAGGGCGGAATAGAATTTCAGGCTGAAGGCGAGGACAAGGTCCACCCGGGCCCGGCCGTTTTGGTCCAGCAGAAAACGTTCAATGGTCTGCTGATCCTTACCGAAGCAGGGCAGGACGTTGAAGCCCTCTTCTTCCAGCCGCGCAATAATGGCGTTGATCGGCTGCTGCCGGCCCTCGGTAAGGGAGGATGAATAAAAGAGCAGGCCGATCCGGGGTTTTTTTCCATCATAATCCTTGCGGCCCTGCTGCCATTCCTGGTACCCGGCCACATCATTAAAGATTTTTCCGGCCCCGGGATGATAGATGCCAATCTGCGGTTTTTCCCGCACCCCGGCATAGCTGATGTTGGCATCAAAATGACGGGAGGCCACCAGGCGCAGCATGTTTTCGATGTTTTCCCGGCTGATATGGCGGTAATAGCCAGCCACCTGATCGTCAAAGATAAAACCGAGTCTTTTGAGCTGTTCATCATCGGTGGAGCCGCGCAGGGCATAGATTGTTTTGTTTGAGCGGTTGATCTTCTCCTTGAGATAATTCTCCAGTTCGCGGCCCATCACATCAACCACAATGACCGGGGATCGATCAATTCCAGCGCGTAGATCCGCCCCGCCCGCTGCCAGTTCACCGGCGGTAACCACCTCGATTTCCACGCCGATGTCAAGCCCGGCCACGGCCTGGTTGGCCAGGTAGGAGTTGTTGTCAAGGACCAGGAGGGTCAGATCAACGGCATAGGCCTGCGCCGGCAGGCAGAACAATGAGAGAAGCAGTAGTAAAAAATTCATCAGAACCTGTAGTTGAGTCCGGTGAGCCAGGTGCGCGGATCGCCCTGGTAGCCGGTGCCGTTGACATGGGAGCGGTCGGCAATATTTTTGACCTCGGCAAAGAGGTCGATTTGCTGGAAGCTGTATTCTCCACGGATGTTGGCCAACAGGACTTCCGGCACTGCCGTGCTGTTGTCCGAACGGGTATACTGTTGGGAGGTGTAGACCAGCTGGCCGATGATGGCGAGGTTGTCATGCTGCCAGCTTGCCTCTGCAGTGGCCCGGTGTCGCGGGCTGGCGCTAAGGGTGTTGCCGGTGTCCTCGTTGGTGGCGTCAAGCCAGGTGTAGGACAGGGAGAAATTGACATCAACAAGGGGAGTGGCGGTGAGCTGCAGTTCCGCGCCCCGGCGCACCACCCGGCCGAAATTCTCATATTGCCCCTTGCCGGCGTTGTTCAGCACAAAGCTGATCTTATCGGTGAGCAGGTTATAGAAAAAGGAACCGGACAGGTTGAGGGGCGGCCAACAGGAGAGGGACCAATCAAGGTCGAAATTGTCCGAGGTCTCCATGCCGAGACCGGGGTTGGGGTCCTTGGTGGGAGTCTGGTCGTAGCGTTGATAAAAGGTCGGCGCGTTATTGGCCCGGCTGTAGGAGATGGCCAGTGCCCAGTCCTCCTCCTGCCGGCCCAGTTTCAGCTCCGGGTTCACCGTGGCGGCGAACCCGGAGTAGCTGTTCAGGCGCAGACCAATGGTGCTGGTCAGGGGAATTCGGGAGAGCGTATAGCGGTATTGCCCGAAAAGCGACAGGGAAGACTCCTCTTCCGTGCCAAAGCCACTGCTCCTGGCTTCACCCCAGCGGAAATTGCCGCCATATCGCCATGCGCCAAGGCGGTTTTCCCGGCTGCCGCTGATATCCTGGCCCGCCTCGCGCACCTTCATAAAGGTGTCGATCCCACGGTCCGGGTCGCGGTTTTCCCGGCGCGAATCATTATAAAAGGTGTTGGCGGTCAACCCTCTGAAAGAGGCTGGCACAGAGATGGCGTACATCTTCTTTTTTCTGCGGTAACTGGGGGATGGGAACTCGACCCGGCCCGGCAGGCCATACTCTTCCTCGGTAAAATCCAGGGTCAGGCCAAGGCGGCCCTTGGCAAAACCGTATTCGCCGCGCAAACCGGCCTGTCTCTTCTTCAGGTCATCATTGGTGACAAAGCCGGCCGTGGAGGTATAACCCAGGGTCATCCCGGCGGCCCAGCCGCCCTGTTGCAGATGGATGTTGGTCCGGAGGCGGCGGGTGGCGCCACTGCCCAGCCAGCCCTTGATATTGCCGCCATGCCCCATCTCTTTCCGGGTGGTGATGAGAATGACCCCTGCACTGGCATCATCGCCATATTGCAGGGCCCCCTTGCCGCGGATGATCTCAATGGCGGCGACATTTTCCAGTGACACCAGGTCAAAATGAACGCCGCCATGGGAAGAGACCCGATCATTAATGGGCCGGCCGTCAAGAAACACCTTGACCTTTACCGAGCCGCGGATGGAAACCGAACCGTCCGTGGCATTGATACCTGGTAAACGGTTCAGGAGATCAGCGATCCTGGTGACCTTCATGGCCCGGATCTGCTCGGCGGTAATGATCTCTCCCCTGTCATCGGCCCGGGCGGACCCGGCAAAACCAGGGGCTCCGAGAGCGAAAACAATGAGCAGGGCCGGCAAGAATTTCTTCAAGGTGGATACCTCTGCCTCTGAAAAGGCGTAATTGGTCGCCGGGCATGGCAATTACAAAAAAAACGTAAGCGTTCACCAGCACCCCATCTTCGCACGATCAGGCCGGCTCACATAGCCATACTATGGATTCGCCGGCCTGCTTGCACGAATCCGTGGCACTGGTAAACGCTTACAGGCCGGTGGTTTCCGTAAATCTGTAACCCCCTGGTGAACGGTTACAAAAAACTACGCTGCCACGGACAGCACCAGCTGCGGATTTTTCGCCACTGCCATTAAATTCTTATCAAGGCAGTTCATGATCACCGCGTCAAGCCCGGCCGCGGCCAGCAGGGGCAGCAACCGGCAATGCCAGGCAGAGCGTTCGCCCATGGCAAGGCAGACCGATGAATTGGAGATGGCGACAATGGTTTTCAGTTTCTTTTTACTCAACTCTCCCAGCATTCCGATAGAGTCGAGCAGCACCTCGATATCCGGCAGACCGGCGCCCAGGCCCCATGTTGCCGGATCAGGACGACAGGAGATGACCGGATCGAGATAAAGCTGCTCCAGGTCCAGCCCTGTCTTGTCCGCTGTTTCCAGCACCTGGAGGGCAAGGTGCAGCCGGCCGTTCACATCCATGGGGGTAAGCTCGGAACTGACCAGGAGAACCACCAGGTTCGCCTGGAAGAATTTTGCCGTTTCCATGGCCCGGGAGAGTTCCGCCGGGTCAGCGGTCACCGCATTGATGGTGGCGGTTCCCCGATGGACATCCAGGGCGCGCTGCTGGTCCAGGACATGGCTGGAGAGCAGGAGAGGGACCGCCATGCCCTGCTGGATCGTTTCCACCAGCCAGGGGGTGAGCCGGCCGAGATTCCTGTTCCGGCCGAGATTGATATCAAGTGCGGTTGCCCCGGCATCGACCTGGCGCCCGGCAAGACGAACAAGGGCCTCCTCGTCCCGGCTTTCCACGGCCCGCAGAAAAGCCTGGTTCATAATATGCATGTTTTCGCCGATGATTTCCATGTCATCCTCCGTATTGATTATAATCAATTCTTGCCAAGGTCCCGGCAAGTAAAATGAGCAAGATATTGAATCGTTTCATCTGTCCCCTGACCTCTGACTTCCGTCCTCCGGCTCCGGCACATAGACCATGGAGCCATCCTCCAGGCGATAGGCAGTGCCCAGCCGCCGGCCCTTGCCCTTTGCCTTTTCCTTGGTAACCTTCATCGCCTCGATCTTTTTACCTTTTTTGATAATGATCTCCATGTCGCCGTTGGCCGACTGCTTGGTGATGGTCACCTCGGAGTCCTCTTTGAAGAGATCCTCCAGATGGTAGGCGCCGAACAGGGCCAGCAGCAGGCCGACAATAAAGACCAGCCCCAGGTCAAAGAGGTTGGCCACCCCGGTCAAGGGATCGTTGTCCGACAGGCCGGTGCCGCGGTTCTGGCGGCGCTGCAAATATTTCATCTTTGTCGGTCTCGCAACAACCCGCTCGACGGACGTGATTCGTCTTGTAACTTGTTGATTTTATTGGGTGGCATTTGAAGCCTTTCGGGTTGTTACGAGTTCATCATCTTTGTCTCAACCGCAAATTGGAAATAAGATGTTGGCAAAAAATGTCCGGATAACCAATACCTTCATTTCTGATCTCCGATTTCCAACTCACAGATCAGCTCCATGTTTTTGACGTCTTCCTCCACCCAGCGGCGCTGGATGGTGAAGAAGAAATAGCTGACCAGCCCCAGGGCCATGCCCACCACCGTGGTGGTAAAGGCGATGACCAGATCGCCGGAAAGACGGCTGAGATCGCCCTGGCCCAGGGAGGCCAGGCCGGTGCCCATGGGGATCAGGGTGCCGATCAGGCCGAGGCCCGGGCCGATCCGGATGAGCATCTTCAAGCGGTCAAGGGATTTCCACAGTTGATGTTCGGTCTCCCGCAGCAGGTTCAAGGCGCCAATCCCGGCCCGGTCCCACTCCTTGATCTCAACAAGCCGCTTGCCGAAACGGCGGACCGGGGCCGGGAAATCGCTGAAAGTCCGGTGTTTGAGGGAGTTGATCACATCAACCTGCCGGGGCAGCCGGCTTCGCCCGAGCCATAGCCCGGCAAAACTGCCGCTGTAGATGACCAGCCCCACGGTGAGTATCGATAGCAGCAGCAGCACCGGCAGCAGCAGGGACGAGGCCGCGACATAGATAAATGATTTCAGCAGGGCCATTATGTCCATGACGACCTCCATACGGTTTTTATGAAACCAGCGGCAAAGGCCAGGCCCGCTCCGGCCAGCAGCAGGGGCAGCCGGCTGTCCGCCAGACCGGTGACGCCTGTCCGGCTCAAACGGTAGATCCGTTCAATATCCCCGAACTGCGGCGCCACCGCGATGGTGAGCAGAAAATAAAGGGCGGCCAGCACCATGACCGTGCCCAGACCATGCTCGGCATTGCCCTTGCCGAACAAGGTCAGGCCAAGTCCGCTGCCAAGGCTCACCAGGGTGAAGCCCACGAAAAGCCAGCCAAAGAGCCAGGGGACATCGGGCAGCAATATGTGCAGAAAACCGCCGCTGAACAGGATGACCGAGAAACAGACCGGGCAGGGCAGGATAAGCAGCAGCCAGCCGCGGCTCCCTGCTTCCGACCCGGGACCCTTTTTCAGTAAGGCCACGCCCCAGAGAAGCAGCAGTCCGGCCAGCAGAAAATGGAGGGTCATCCCGTTCTTGAAAAAAAGCATGACCGTATCCAGCCGGGCCAGAAGATCAATCCGGCTGACCAGGAACCAGGCCAGCCAGAAAACGGTTCCGTAACCGGCAAGAAAACCGCAGACAGCCGCAAGCCGCCTGAGCGGCCCTGGTTCCCGCCTGAACAGATAGGAAAGACCGGCCCCGCTCTTAACCGCGAAGATACCCACTGAAAAGGCAAGGCCGAGAATCAGGGACTTCAGTTCCATGGCTAAAACTCGTAACGGTAGCCGGCATAAAGGGCGCGGCCCGGCTTGGGAAAGCCCTTTTTCTCGTAATAATCCTTGTCAAAGAGGTTCTCCATCGTCAGGGTGAGGTGGTGGTGTTCGAGGAACTTGACGCCAACCACCAGGTCCACCACGGTGAAGGAGGGGTACTCCACCTCCGGATAGCCGGCCGCGTTCCAGTCGGTATCCTTCATCGGCCCCTGGCCGCGGCAGTGCAGCTTGCCGTCGAACATGCCGTCATCATAGCGGATGCCGTAGTTGACCGTGTATCTGGCCACATTATGGATGTCCCGCATGCCGCCGCCGGGCTGTTCCTCTTCAGCCTTGAACATATGGGTGGAGTTGACAAAGAATGACAGGGACCGGTCCCAGTCAAGGGGCGTGCCCAGATCAAAAGAAAGTTCGGTTTCCAGGCCGGCCATTTCCGCGCCGAGGCTGTTCTCATAAGTAGTGGTATTGCCGATCGTCACCCTGGTGATCTTGTCGGCAACATCGGTATGGAAATAGGTGAGATCCAGGGAAAGCCCCCATTCGGGCCGGTCGTAGCCCAGCCCGAAGTCATAGGTTGTGGAGTTCTCCGGATCAAGGGCCGGATTGCCCTTGGTAATCATGGTCACCCCGCTGACCACCCGGGTTGCATAGCCGGCGAGTTGGGCCGCGGAGGGCGGTACAAAGGCCTTGCCGATGGTGGTGTGCAGCCGGATTCCCCGGTCAAGGTTGTAGTTCAGCCCGGCCCGGGGGCTGAAGGTGGAAAAACTCTCGGAGTTTGGCGTAAAGTCGGTCTTGTAGGGGGTTGGCCTGGTCTCCACCACAAAGGTATCGTAGCGGCCGCCCAGCGTGGCGGTGAGCCGTTCATCCATTAAACTCCAGATGGTTTCCAGGTAGCCGGCCCGGTTTTCCCGGCCCTCGTCAGGGGACCAGGGGGCCTTTCTGGTGCCGTCCTGGTTATAGCTCCTGCTGACCTTGTCGATATTCTGGTAATCGAACCCGACAATAAAGCGATGGCCGGCCCAGGTGTATTCATCCTTTACCTGGAACCCGATCCAGTCGGTTTCAGAGTCATAACTCCGGTAGGGAGCAACCTGGACCGGGATGAACCAGCCGGTATAGTGCTTATAGGATTCCGAGGTTTCGTTGGTCTTGTAGGCGGTAAGGCTGAGCCGGTTGTCCCGGCCGAACTCGCCCCCCAGGCGCAGGTCCAGGCCGTAACGGTCAATGTCCTTATGCCCTGATTTGGCGTCCCTGTTAAAGATATCGCCGGGGTTTTCAATATCACGGCCCTGGTAGAGGTCGCCGCTTGCATCGAGCCGCCAGGTATCATTCAGATCGGCGCCCAGGCGCAGGGTGCTGTTCTGCGTTTTGTAGCTGGTATTGGCTCGATACTCGCCATTGCCCATCTTGAAGTCACCGGCCTGTTCATGGCGGCCGGCAGAGAAATCAAAATCAAACCATTGGCCCAGGCCGCCGCCCATGGCCGCCTTCTGGAAGTTGGTCGCAAAGGAGCCGAAACCGATCTCAGCCATGCCGGTCAACTCGCCGGTGTTTTTCCTGGTAATGATATTGACCACCCCGCCCATGGCCTCACCGCCGTAAAGCGACGATGCCGGGCCCTTTAATATCTCGATCCGTTCGATATTGTCCGAGAGAATAGTGGCGAGATTGCTGGCCCCGGCCGGGCGGCCGTTGATGAGCGTCAGGGAGTGTTTGGTGATCCCGGAGAACTCCGGCCGGAACCCGCGGATACCGATACCGGCCAGGGTGCCGGGATATTCGATAACGTTGATGGAGCTGTTTTTTTTCAGTTGCTCGGTGATCGTTGCGCCAACGGTCAGCTCCACGGTCCGGCTGTCGATCACCTCGACCTTGGCTGGGATTTTTTTGATATCCTCCTCGCTGCGGGTGGCGGTGACCACCACCTCGGCCAGGGTTGCTTCCGGGACCGCTTTGCCTTGTTCCTGTTCCGCCGGGGCCAGGGCGGGCGCGGCCATGATGAACAGGGCCAGGGCGGCCTGGATTCTCTTTTTCATCTCGCATCTCCTCAAAACTGATATTTCAGGTCCGGAGATGCCTTGACAAGGGCAAAAAAAATCCCCGGACCAATAAAATATTGGTCCGGGGAGTCCCTGATTTTCCCACGAATAACCATAGAGCAGACAGCCCCTTGTCCACGGGGGCAGGCTCTTCTTGTTTCTCAGACAGGTCTTCTGACTCCCGGATCGTCCTCCTTTTGCGTCTTCCCAACCCCGGAGGGGTCAGTGACATGCATGCAAAATTCGTCCCCGGTCACAGCGGCGGGCCCGTCCCGGATTTCCACCGGGTTCCCTATTAAGCTCGGCTAGGAGCATCTGAAAAATACAAAGCAAACCTAACTGAAAAAACAGAGGACGTCAACCGGCCGTTGCAAGGGAGGGTGTTTTTCATACAAACCTTATCTGGCGCCTGCTTGTTTCAGTCTGCGGATGATTTTAGTGTGTTTTTCATCCATGGCCCATGTCAAGGCCGTTCTGCCGGCATTATCTTTCACATTGTAACAGTTCACCAAGGGCGACAACCTCGGGGGATACTCAGCCCGTACGAGTTCACCAGTGCCTTAGATTCGTTCGTTTGGGGCTCCGAATCTATCCTTGGCGGATGTGAGGAGGCCAGGTAAGCGAGCCTGCGAGACTCCGAAACGGGCGAAGATGAGGTGCTGGTGAACTTGTACTTCACATTGACATCAGCGCCCTTGGCCAGCAGCGCCTCCACGATTCCGGCATGTCCCCGGATCGCCGCCCACATCAGGGCGGTTATACCGGTCTCTTTTTCCACTCTGTACTCTATTCTGGCAATGGCCCTCTTTACCTCTCTGCTGTCGCTTGCGCCGGGGGAAAGCTCAAGATATTTTGTCAGATTTTCGCTGGCATCGATGTACCGGCCAAGTTTTTCCTGAACCAGGCCAAGGTTGTAATAAACAGCAGGCCAGTCAGGGGCGAGTTCCTTTGCCAGCCCGAACTCGTGAACAGCATCCTTGTAGTCTGCATCTGTTTTTGCCATCTCCACCGCGGCCATACCCCTGTCAAAATGGCGCAAGGCCTCATCGGAGATGTTCTGCGCCTCTGCCGGGCCGATGCCGAGACAAAAAGCAATGGTCAAACCTATTACGGCAAGTCTCATCATCATCATCATCATCATCCGCCCCCCTTGAGTTCTTTCAGAATTTCCCCGGCCTGCCCGGGTTGTTTCTCCACTGCCTCGAATCCCTGCCGCAGGTTGTTCAGGTCTTCTTCCTTTTCTTTTTTCCGCTCGTTGAGCAAGGCAATATTCTTAGCGGCCTCCTTGTCCTGCTCAAAAGCCGCATCCGCCCGGGCCTCTTCTTCTGCAAGGGCCTTTTGGGCCATTGTTGACACCTGATGATTGTCGGTCTCGCAACAACCCGCTCGACGTAAACATTCAGTAAACCCCCTCCTGTCGGGAAAGGGGTCTTCTTCTACCAACGGCCGCTCCATTGAGAAGGGCCGGCTGTTCATAAACAGGCTATCAA
>JAKITW010000080.1 GCA_021647905.1 Desulfobacterales bacterium
GAACTCGCTTCGCCGCAACGGCGATTCGGAATCCATAAGCATATCCTGCCGAAGTTGTTTCAATTTCCGTTTTTGCCGTCACAGCCGCGGCTCAGGTTCCGCTACACCGTTCGGTATAAGAAAACCCCTTTCCCGGTCCAACCTCAAACGTACGGGGTTTACCGAAACCTTACTGTCGTCCGGAGCGCGTGTTCCGAACAAACTATTGATCACGCTGGTTTGACCACCGCGCCGGAGCGGATGCAGCGGGTGCAGGCCCGGACATGGGTGGTGGCGCCGCCCCTGGTCACGGTGCGGACTTTCTGCAGGTTGGGCAGCCAGCGGCGGCGGGTCTTGTTATGGGCATGGCTGACATTGTTGCCGGTGGCAGGACCTTTTCCGCAGATATCACATACTTTAGACATGGTTGAACTCCTTGCTATTTGCAAGCCCGGGGACTCGTTTGTTGTAAAATTGAATCGGGATTTATAACTCTTCCCGCCGGATATGGCAAGGTTTTTTCACGCCTGATCCAGGGCTTTTTTATTGACAGTAACGGAACAATCATGGTAACAACGACGATTCGGTTTCTGCCTCCGGTCCGGCCGGCAACAACCCGCGGCACCTGTGACCTCTTACAGTCATGTCGTGCTGTTATATGCCCGGTGATCTCCGGTCGGTATGACCTGGTTGCGGTGCGGATTTGGGCCGGGGTACAGCTGGCAACTCATCCGGCTGACGGGTAGTTTTGACCCGCCGCCGGCCGCGGTCCGGGTAAAAAATACCCGGACCGGCCATCCCGGTCATGAGGGCGCAACCGCGTTTTCCCCCCTTAATATGGCAAGAACGACCGGCAGATGCCACCGGCCCGGCCGGGTGGCATGGATTGTGCTGTTATCCCACGGATCATGGATCAAAACGGTGAGTTGCTCCAGGCCTTGTCCAACCATAATTCTTAAAACCCCTTTTCCCGCGGTAGAACTGATCGGATGAATATGAAAAAGAATGCAGTCTGGCGGTTTTTTGCATCGGTCAAGCTGGCCCTGTTCACCTTTTTTGTGCTGGCGGCCACCTCGATCATCGGCACGGTGATTCCCCAGAACAGCAGTTCAGCGGAGTACCTGCGTTATTACGGTCAGAGCGCCGGCAAGTTGATCCTGCTGCTCGATATCAACGACATGTACAACTCCTGGTGGTTTGTCTCCCTGCTGATCCTGTTCAGTGTCAACCTGATCGTCTGCAGTATCGAGCGGCTGCCCAATGTCTGGCGGATGGTGGTCATGGACAACCTGGCCACTGACCCGGCCCGGCTGCGCAAGATGGGGGCCCGCAAGCTGTTCGTCACCCCGCTGACCCGGGAGGCCGCGGTGGAGCGGCTGCAGGTGGTGCTGGGCAAGGCGGGCTGGCGGCCGCGGCAAAGGGATCTCGACGGGAACAACAGCCTGCTTTTTTCGCAGAAGAGTCCCTGGGTCCGGTTCGGGGTCTACCTGGTTCATCTCAGTGTATTGATCATCTTTACCGGGGCGATCATCGGTTCGTTCATGGGTTACAAGGCCAGCGTCTATATCCCGGAAGGGGGGGCGGTGGATTATGTCTATGAGACCGGCACCGGCGAGCCCATTCCCCTGGGTTTTACGGTGCGCTGCGATAAGTTTGATATCGAGTATTATGACGTGCGTCCCAAGGAGTACCGCTCCGATCTCACCATATTGGAAAACGGCCGGGAGGTTCTCAAGAAGAGGATTATCGTCAACGACCCCCTTGATTACAAGGGGCTCACCTTTTACCAGTCCAGCTATGATCTCCAGTATGACTACATCGTCTCGATCAAGGATCAGACCACTGGTCAGGAAAAGACCTTCCAGCTTCCGCCGCGCCGCCAGGTCGGCTGGCCCGGGACCGACATCCAGTTCGGGATAGTGAGCGACCATCCGCCCAACAACAAATGGGGCTCGTTCTCGCTTAAGATCTGGTATTCCGACAACAAGGGACCGGCCAGGACCTTTGTGGTTGACAACAGTGCCCCGGTCAGGATCGAACGTCCGGATACCAGCATGCTGATAACGGCCAAGGGCTATGAGCGCTACTCCCGCACCGGCCTCCAGGTTGCCAAGGACCCGGGGGTCTGGTATGTCTATACCGGGTGTACCCTGATGCTGCTCGGCCTGCTGGTCACCTTTTTTCTCGCCCATCGGCGGATCTGGGTCCATGTCAGCCGGCACGGGGAGAAAACAGAGGTGCTGGTCGCCGGCCACAGCAACAAGAACAAGGTGGGATTCGAGAATGCCTTTGACTCCCTGGTCGACCAACTGCAAGATGATGAACAGTTACAGCTAAGCGGGAAGACATCATGACAAGTTCGCAACTATTAGGGTTGGGCACCTTTGCCTACCTGGGGGCCGCGGTCCTCTATCTGGCCCTCTTTATCTTCCGGGCCCAGAAGCAGCTGGGACTGATCGCCACCCTGGCCACCATTGTCGGGGTGCTCCTCCTCTCCGGCGGCATCGGCCTGCGCTGGGTGGAGTCCTATCAACTGCACCCTGGCTCCGGTCATGCGCCGCTCTCCAACATGTATGAATCGCTGGTCTTTTTTGCCTGGGTGATCGGGGTCCTGTACCTGGTGATCGAGTTCAAGTTCAAGAACAAGAGCATCGGTGCCTTTGCCATGCCCTTTGCCTTTCTGAGCATGGCCTTTGCCTCATTCAGTTTCGATGCCCGGGCCCAGGCCATTGAACCGCTGGTTCCGGCCCTGCAGAGCAACTGGCTGCTCTTCCATGTGGTTACCTGTTTCATCGGTTATGCCGCCTTTGCGGTGGCCTGCGGCCTGGGGATCATGTATCTCTGCCGGAACAGTCTGGGCAGGAACGCCCCCGAGACCAGCATCTGGAACTCTCTGCCGGCCCTTAAGGTGATCGACGACCTGACCCACAAGACCATCCTCTTCGGTTTTCTCTGGCTCACCGCCGGGATCATCACCGGCGCGGTCTGGGCCAACTCGGCCTGGGGCACCTACTGGAGCTGGGATCCCAAGGAGACCTGGTCGCTGATCACCTGGTTTGTCTACGCCGCGGCCCTCCATGCCCGTTTCACCCGCGGCTGGGGCGGCACCCGGATCGCCTGGATCGCGATCATCGGTTTTGTTGCCGTGGTTTTTACCTACTACGGGGTCAACTACCTGCTCTCCGGCCTGCACAGCTACGGCGGGCCGTAAGCAGAGGACAGAAGCCAGAGGTCAGATGACAGAGGACAGATGACAGAGGACGGATGACGGAAAAAACAGTGGACAGTAGGCAGTGGGCTGTGAAAAAAATATGGAGCAGTGATCGTGATCCGAATATAATATTCCCTGCACCCTGCACCCTGCACCCTGCACCCTGCACCCTGCACCCTGCACCCTGCACCCTGCACCCTGCACCCTGCACCCTGCACCCTGCACCCTGCACTCAATTGATTCCCACCCGGGATCAATATCCCATCAGCCCGCAACAGCGGGTGCAGACCGGCATTAGTCCCTCAATGACAAGGCTGCGCCGGAACTTTCGGTACTCCTCCGAGTTCCATAACTCGGTAATGGTCCGGTTTTTAATATTACCCACCACGTAATCATGATAGTCACGGCAGGGGGACAGATCACCGTTACTGTTGATCTCCACGGCCTGAAAGATGGAAATGCACTGCTCAAAGCCGAAGTCGGCCTGGTGGTCCGTGTAGTAGGTGGTAAGGTTTTCTTCACCGGTAACGTTGGGAATGATCGATACCGGTGGAGAGTCCCATGAACTGGAACGGGCGAGCAGGGTCTTCAACTGCCGGTCCAGGAGTTTATAGTTGTCCGGCCTCCAGTTGCCGATCCAGCCGTGATGCCTGACCGGCGGAAAGCCGAACCGTCTGGAAAAATCTTCTTCATGGGCCTGGGCCCTTGCCGGATCGATCCACCAGGAGAGATAAAAGATGAACAGGTCCACCTTGTCACGAAAAGCTTCGTAGATGTCGACCAGGTGTTCGATGTTGGGCTGTGATACCACGGTAAGAGAGGCTATTATCGGCAGGTTGCGCTTGTGGCGTTTCCGGGCCTTGTGTACGGCCGTCAACCCGGCCTGAATATCGGCAAAGCCGTTGCCGTTGCCGACCGCCGGCCGGATGCTGTTGTGCAGCTCAGCACAATGGCCGTCAATGGACGTCTGCAGTAAAAAGAGCGGGGCCTGGACAAGACGGTCGGCCATTGATGCGGTACGGGTGCCGTTGGTGGCGATGGAAACGGGCAATCCCATGGCGGCCGCGCCCTCAATCAAGTCAAGGGTCCCCTGGTACAGGGTGGGCTCTCCGCCCCAGAAATACACATTGGGATGGTGGCCATGGGCCACCAGGTCGTTGAAAATCTCGAGGTAGCGTTCCGGGGCGACCTCCTCCCTTTTTAATTTCTGTAAATCCTGTCCATGCAGGAAACCGCTGTCGCCCCACTGGCCGCAGGTGTGGCAACGCAGGTTGCAAATGTCGGTTATCCGGATGCTGACCTGACGAATTTTACCGGCCTTGCCGTTTGCTCGCCGGGGATGGAGAAGATTGAAAAAAGATTTCTCTACCTCCAGGGGAATCAGCCGGGCGGCAATACGCGGATGTCTGGCAAGCCTGAGGGCGTGTTTGAGGATTATATCATGTTGTAGGCGGCTTCTTCTGGGCATGGTTTTATTTTGTTTAAGGTGAAGTCAGGGCGGGAAAGGGTTATTCGGGAAGGGGAGGTGAACCTGACGTTGAGGGGGAAATACAGACTGAGAACCGGCGACCGTTCTTGGTGGTGAGAATGCCTTTTAACCGGCCGTCGGGGAGAAATTGGCCGGCAAACATGTGGCCGCTGTAATGGGAGGCGGTTAACTTGTCCTTATCAAGTGTGCCGTTGAAGTGATAGATGTTCACCTCACCAAGGAGCCCGTACAGGTAAGCCACCCCTGATATCTTTTCTCCAGTTTGCTTGACCTCGGCAAGAACCGTGTGTCCCCAGACCGAGGAATTCCAGTTGCCGGACAGATCCCGGCCGGCTGCACCGGCCGGTTGGCCGGTAAAAAGAAAAAATATGAGGACAATACCTATTTTTCGGATCATGGCAGGCGGTTGGCCCCAGAGAGTTTTCACGTAACTGATCACCGGGTGTGTATCTCCACGGTATCATTACCCCAAACCTGTAAACGATCACAGGTAAAAAAACACTCCAAGACCCCAAAGTCAAAATCAAAAAGGTTGAGCATTATATATTACAAGATGATATACCCTCTAACAATATTTGGGGCTATATTCTTTTTGCCAAACTCAAGAGTAATTGCAATTTCCACCAGATAACGGCCCGAAAACTCATACCTTTGCCCACCTCAGACACTCACTGCGAAAATGGCCAGAATTATTTATGGAGTACATGGCACCGGACGTGGGCATGCCATGCGGGCCTTGACCATGGCCCGCTATTTTTCCGAACATGAATTCCTGTTTGTCAGCCACAGCCACGGCGCTGCCCTGCTCCGGCAGGAATTTAGCGTGGAAGAGTGTCCCAATCCCTCCACTCCCGTCCGTTCCCACCGGGTCGATATTCCGGCCCTGATCGCCCAGAATCTCAAGGTGCTGGCAAACAGAAAAAAACTACAGCAACGGGTTGTTGCCCTGATTGAAGGTTTTCAACCGACGGTCGCCCTGTCGGATTATGAGTTTTTCGTGCCCCGGGCCAGCCGCCAGGTCGGGCTGCCCTGCCTGTCCCTGGACCATCAACATATCGTCACCTGTTGCCGCCACCAGCTGCCGGTCGGACAGCTCCCCGACTATTTTATTACCTCCTTGATCATGAGACAGCTGTTCAGCCAGGCCGGAAGTTATATTGTAACTTCTTTTTTCCGGCCGCCGGTGACCACCAAATTGAAGACATGGCTCCTGCCCCCCCTGTTGCGCGAGAGTGTCCTCAAGGTTCCGGTTGTTGCGGGGGACCATGTCCTGGCCTACCATGGCTATTCAACCGCCAACGGTTTTTTTGAATTTCTGCGCAACATCCCGCGGCCGGTTTTTGTCTACGGCGCTGACCGCGAGCACACCAACGGCAATCTCCACTTTAAAAAACGGTCGGAACACGGTTTTCTACGGGACCTGGCAACCAGCAGCTACGTGGTCGGCAGCGCTGGTCAGACCTTGATATCGGAGGCCTTGTTTTACGGCAAGCCGTTGATCGTCTTCCCGATCAAGCAGGCTTTTGAGCAGTTCCTGAATGCCTTTTATGTGGAAAAACTTGGATATGGCCGATATTATAATGGATTCGGGCGTCACAAGGAGGATATACAGTCGTTTGAGGGGCAACTCGATAACTTGCGGTATAATATTAATCAGGTAAGTTTCTGCGGCAACCAGGAGGTGTTCTCCCTGGTGCGCCAGTTTATTGACACCGGGGAGATATCGACTGCTACAGCCGCTTAGCGGTCTGAAAACCTGATGTACAGGGAAACGTCGTGGCCGTTAAAAAGATTGTAGTTTCTCAGGACAGAGAACCGGAGGCTTTTTCTGCCGGGCAATGCGTTCCCGGTCTGAAATTGAAGGCCCGGGCCGCGGCGTTCTGGCGGTCACGGGGGTATCTGCTCGCCGGCCTTGACGTGATTGTTATTTTTGCCGGTTTCATCATTGCCTACTATGGCCGTTTTTATTCCATTCTCCGGTCGATCCAGATACCGGGCGTCTCTTATGATATTCCCCCCCTTACACCCTATATCAAGGCCAGCCTCCTTATTGCGGCGGCCTGGCTGTTCCTGCTCTGGCGGGACGGCGCCTACCGGAACGACTTCAACCTGGCTGTTTCGCTCAGAAAGCAACTGCGGGAAATAGTGGCCACCGGTTGTTATGCCATCGTATTCCTGATGGTTGTCTCGTTCATGTACCGGCAGCTGCTGCTGTCCAGGGGGGTCTATATCCTCGGTTTCATCATCTCGCTTTTGCTGCTTTCCCTGGTGCGGGTCTGTTTCCAGCTGGTGGAAAGGCATCTCAGTATTCGTCGGGTGGTGGTGGAGCGTGTCCTGGTCCTGGGAGAGGGGCCTCGGACCGAGTCCCTGGTGAAACGGATCCAGGAAAGGGATTGCAGCACCAGGGTGGTCGGCAGGCTCCACTGGCCGGAGACGGCGGGGCACGGGCAAAGGCCGGACGGTAATCCGGAAGACGAATGGGGCGATGAGATCAAACGGCTCCACGCCCTTACCCGGTTCGACAAACTCCTGCTGGTTCCGGACGGGAAGTTCCTGCTCAATAATCCCGGGCAACGGGAAACCCTGATGCATATCCTCCAGTTCTGCGAGCAAAAGGGGATTGCCTTTTTCATGGTCCCCGATGTCCTGGACGTTGCCATTACCCGGACGGAATTCGGTGACTTCGGCGGGGTGCCGCTCATCCGCCTGCAGGACGCGACCCAGCATATGCTCTATGCGGTGGGAAAGCGGATAATGGATCTGGCCATTTCATCGTTTGTTCTGGTTGCCGGGAGCCCGCTCTGGCTCCTTATCGCTGTTCTGGTCAAGGCTACCAGCAAGGGGCCGGCAATTTATGTCCAGGAACGGGTCGGCGCCAACGGCAGGAAGTTTTCCATGTATAAGTTCCGGTCCATGGCCGAGGATGCCGAAGAACGGCTGGCGGACATGGTTGATTTCGATGATATCAACGAGCCGGTATTCAAAATAAGCAATGACCCGCGGGTCACTCCCCTTGGCAGGTTTCTGCGACGTACCAGCCTGGACGAGATACCACAACTCATTAATGTCTTAAGGGGCGAGATGAGCCTGGTCGGGCCCCGTCCCGAAGAGGCGGGCCTGGTCTCCAAGTATAATGTCTGGCAGATGCGCCGCCTGAAGGCAAAACCAGGTATCACCGGCTACCAGCAGGTGGTGAGCCGGGGTGACCCTTCCCTGGCAAAGCGCATTGAGCTTGATCTATATTATCTCAAACACCAGGGCTTCTGGTTTGACCTGTTCATCCTGCTTAGAACCACGGTGGTGGTTCTAAGGGGAGATGGCCTGCTGTAAGGCGCACGGCAGAGGATTTTCTGCTAAGATGAATTTTTTCTTGCGCCCGTGGCCATGCGCCTTGAGACTGGAGAATGATTTTTGCCCATGGAGCCGCGTGTGGAAATTGTTAAAGAGAAATCCGCCCTGGTTCATCACTGGTTTCTTGACATGACCGGCGGTGAGCGGGTCTGCGAGGAGGTTGCCGAGCTGCTTGGTCAACCGGACATCTATTGTCTCCTTGCCGATCAAGGGAAAATGTCCCCGGTGTTGCAGGAGTGCCGGATCACCACCAGTTTTATCCAGAAGATCCCCTTAGCCCGGCAATGGTACCGATATTACGCCTGGCTGTTCCCGTTGGCAGTGGAGTCATTTGACCTGCGGGAATACGATCTGGTGATCAGCAGTGACGCCAACCTGGTCAAGGGGGTCGTCACCAGGCCGGAAACATGTCATATCTGTTACTGTCACAGCCCCATGCGTTATGCCTGGAGCCATTATCAGGATTATCTCCACGGGATGGGCCGTGGTAAAAAAATAATCACCGCGCTGCTGATGCATTACCTGAGGTCATGGGATTACGGCGCCGCAGCCCGGGTTGATTATTTTATTGCCAACTCACGGGTCGTAAGAGACCGGATACGGAAATATTACCGCCGGGACGCCAAGGTGATCTATCCTCCATGCGGTGTTGAACGTTTCCAGGTCTCCGACCGTTCCGACGACTATTATCTCTGCGTATCGAGACTGGTGGGATATAAACGGATAGACCTGGCGGTCCGCGCTTTCAAGGAAAACGGTCAACGGCTGGTGGTCGCCGGCGCCGGGCCCGAGATGCAGCGTCTGAAATCAATGGCCGGGAAAAATATCGAATTTGCCGGCTGGGTTTCCGACCGGGAACTGGCCTTGCTCTATGCCGACTGCAAGGCCCTGGTCTTTCCGGGGGAGGAGGACTTCGGCATCGTGGTGGTGGAGGCCCAGGCAACCGGCAAGCCGGTTATTGCATACGGCCGCGGCGGGGCTCTTGAGACCGTACTCCCCGGCCGGACCGGCCTGTTTTTTTATGAAAAGACTCCTGCCGCGTTGAATGAAGCCATTGAAAGGTTCGAGCGGAAGCCTGATTTTTTTGACCCCCAAGTCATCCGGCGGAACGCTAATCGTTTTTCCAGGGAGCGGTTTGCAGATGAATTGGCCCAATATATTCAATGGTGTCTGGAGGACCATAGCGCACGTTCTGGCGGTCAAGGGGAGTTGATGCCGTGATCGGCGAATAATCCAACACGTTCACTGTTCTTCCGTTCAGTCAGGGTCACTTGCGCAGTAAGGTTTCGGTAAACTCCGTACGTTTGAGGTTGGACCGGGAAAGGGGTTTTCTTATACCGAACGGTGTAGCGGACCCTGAGCCGCAGCCGTGACGGCAAAAGCGGAATTTGAAACAACTTCGGCAGGATATGCTTATGGATTCCGAATCGCCGCCGCGGCGAAGCGAGTTCCTGCTTGATAGCCTGTTTATGAACAGCCGGCCCTTTTCAATGGAGCGGCCGTTGGTAGAAGAAGACCCCTTTCCCGACAGGAGGGGGTTTACTGAATGTTTACCTTGCGCAGTTGGTATCAAACCTAGCAATATGTGGAAAAACCAACTGATCTGCGGGTGGAACAGCCCATCGAAGAACTGGTAGTGCAGAATTGCGCCGACAACAGGCAGGAGGAGGACAAGGGGATGGTAAGGCATATCCGGCGGTTTTCGGATGGCCGCGCGCACCAGTTTCCAGAGCAGGAGAATGACCGCACTGCTGTAAATAATAATAAACGGAAAACCGAGGTCGGCCATGAAGGTAAGCACGCTGTTTTCCGAAGTCCTCAGCTCATGGGTCCAGCGGGTAAAGGTCTCTTTTGAGGCATAGGGGTATTTTGTTTCGTAATCGGCAAGATATGTGTCGCGGGGAGCCCAGAGGCCGATGCCGAGAAAAGGGTTCAGCCGGGCTAAGTGCCAGGAGAAATAAATGTTTTCGATGCGGTAAGCGATGGAAATGAAGCCCTTGTCATAGGTTGTGGAGTGTTTCTTCAGGTGACTGGAGAGGACCGGGAACATGAGGGCCAGTATGATGAGCAAGATACAGAGTTCCTTGAACGACCATTTCCTGAAAGCGGCTGCCAGCACCAGGCAGAGCGGTGGGAAAATGATTACCGATTCCATGCCGTGAAAATAACCGGCCATGATCAGGACGATATAGCAGGCGGCGAGAAAAAATATTCCCCAGTATTTGAGCGGGCGTGAGCCGGTGGTGATCAGGGCCAGCGGGGCAAAGGAGAGGAGAATGAGCCGGTCGGCCACCGGATGCCAGTGAACATCAATATATTGGTAAATTTTTCCCGAGTTAGCGATACCGGCGACGGTCAGGATCATGACACCAACCAGGATCACCAGGCAGAACCACTGAAAAAAAACCAGCCGGGCCCTGGTGTTGAGAAGGAGCCGGGCCCCCCAGAAGCCGCCCAATGCCGATGTCAGGATAACGAATCCCCTGGCCGATGAAGAGGCAGGGGTTATGCTGAACAAACCGCTGAGAATCACCAGAGACACCAGGATGATGGAAACCCGGGCTGCGGAAGCATGCCGGTGCAGGATTTCCTTTCTTGAGGCAAACAGGGCAACGATAAGAAAGACGGCGCACAAGAGACCGGAGAACACCTTGGCCCTTTCGCCGGGAATTATCACCATATTAGGTTGCAGGAATGCCAGGTGTAATGAAACGGCAAGGAAAACGAACCAGGCAATCCGTTGTCTGACAGGAGTCGTGTTTCCCTTGGCTGAGTCGGCAGGTCTGGCAACTGTTACTGAGTGTGTGGACATGTCGACTCGTTTTTTTCGGGGCCCTGACAAGGGATGAAGTGGCAACATTTCAGACTGAGGCCAGGGTAGGCTATCACTCGAAAAAATCAAAGGGAAAAATGATGCCCTGCTACTACCTCGTTACACGCGGGTTCTCTCTATACGACACCTGACAGTTGACTGGCGGTGAGCCCCATGAATTTTCACCAGACCGATAAGTTCCCGGTTCTGTTCAAGAATGCGCCGGTATTTTTGCTCTGTTGCCTGTGGCTGGTAATGGTTGTTGCGGTAAATCCAGTCGGCGATTTTCCATTGAACGACGACTGGTCTTACGGCGAGACCGTTCGTATACTTATCGAGGAGGGGCGATTCCATTTAACCGGGTGGGTCAGCATGCCGCTGATTGCCCAGGTCGGCTGGGGCGCGCTTTTCTGTCTGCCAACCGGCTTCTCGTTTACATCTCTGCGGCTATCGACCCTGGTTCTAGGCCTGGCCGGGGTCATTACGGTTTACATGTTGCTCAGGGAATGTTCTGCCAGCCGGAATGAGGCCCTTTTCGGGGCCGCATTGCTTGCGGTCAACCCTTTGTATCTCAACCTGTCAAACACCTTTATGACCGATGTGCCGTTCCTGGCAACGGCAATGCTCGCCTTGTTAAGTCTGATTCGAGGGATTCGTTCCGGAAAAACGGCATACCTGTGGACCGGGGTGTTTTTTTCGGTGTTGGCAACCATGATTCGCCAGCTCGGCCTGGTCGTTCCCCTGTCGTTCGCTGTCGGTTATTTATTGAGAAACGGCGTTAATGGCAGGAATCTTTTAAAGGCATTTGCTCCCCTGGCCGTCACGGTTGCGGCATTACTGGCCTACGAGACTTTCATCAAGAGCACCATCGGTCTTCCTGACCTCTATCACCTGAAAAGCGGACTTTTGGTGCGGTCGCTTCTGTCGTTTGAGCCGGCGCTTATTTTGACAACGGCCCAATATTTGGGGGAACTGCTGGTTTATCTGGGCCTGTTCCTGCTGCCATTCACCTTTGTTTCCCCAGGACGGCATGAAATGCGTAGCCCGCCGGGGGAACAAATGATTTTTCCGGTTATCGCCATATCCCTTGCCGGGGCGATTACCGCGTTGCTGGCAGGGCTCGGGATTCTCATGCCTTTACAAGGCAATATCCTGCATCGGGCCGGACTGGGTCCGGTGAGGCTTTATGACGTTGCAACCCTTGGTCTGCGGCATCCGGCAACCCTCCCGGAGACAACCTGGTTGATAATAACTTTTCTGGGGATCACCGGCATTATACGGTTTGTTTTGTTTTTCCTGCTGCCAGGGAAAAAGTTAACGAATGATATCGGCTCGGGCCGCCGGGAAAAATGGCTGATCTGGATGCTGGTATCCGCTTGTCTTATCTATGCGGTGCCGATATGCATAACTGGATTTTTTGATCGCTATATTCTTTTTATGGTGCCTCTTGTTGCGATGCTGTTGGTTTTGTTGCGGCGGAACACCGGACTGGACAGGGCGCCGGTGATCCCGGTAACCTCGATATTGCTGTTGTTCGCTATCGGTGGGTTCAGTGTGGCCGGCACCCATGATTATCTTGCCTGGAATCGTGCCCGTTGGCTCGGATTAGCCGAGTTGACCGAAGGAAAAGGGATACCCGCCGAACTGATCGACGGCGGGTTTGAGTTTAACGGTCTGTATGCCTATGATGCCGGTTTCACTCCCGTGACCGGTCCCGATGGTCATGAACTGAGCTGGTGGTGGGTTCGCCGGGCGGATTATATCATCAGTATGGGGCCGGTGCCTGGGTATGCCGAGGTTGCGCGCTACCCGTTTCCACGATGGCTTCCTCCTGGGGAAGGTACTGTTTTTGTTCAGCATCGTCAGGAAAAAGTGTATTGAAATATTGTCGGTTTCGCAACAACCGCTCGACGTAAGGTTTCGGTAAACCCCGTACGTTTGAGGTTGGACCGGGAAAGGGGTTTTCTTATAGCGAACGGTGTAGCGGACCCTGAGCCGCGGCTGTGACGGCAAAAGCGGAATTTGAAACAACTTCGGCATGATATGCTTATGGCTTCCGAATCGCCGCCGCGGCGAAGCGAGTTCCTGCTTGATAGCCT